>DLFX01000316.1 GCA_002482405.1 Firmicutes bacterium UBA7709
GGTTTTCCTGAACTGCGCCGCCTTGAAGGTAAAGTACGACATTCCCAGACTGCTCCGCAGCCCCTTGGACCTGCACAACTTTATCCTGGGAGATGATTCTCTTTATGATCTGGGAGAGGACGGATTCTATTATACAAACGTTGATCTGCAGTTCGGTGATGAAACTGTACGCGCCGGATATAAGCTGACGCCGCAGAATAACGGCGTAACCTTTGTCTACAACGGCAAGGAAGAAGACAGGATAAAACCCTCCATCAAGTCGGTAAGCGTAACCCAAATCGCAGGAAGCAGTGCCCCCAACGTCGGTGCCCTTGTGGAAATAATCGCCGAGGGCATCCAAGCCGGAAATAAAGTACAGATCAAAGCAGTGCATAAAACCACCGGACATACGGTAACCGGCGAAGGCATCGTCGCTTTGGGGAAAGCGGAAAACAGAGGTTACTTTGTGGCACTGAAAACTCTGACCCTTGATGTGGGCGTTTTAGAGGACTATAATATATCCGCATCTCTGGACGGGAAAACTTGGGTAGATGGCAGTGGTAAGCCTGTCCAGCTGGACTACATCAGAGTGACAAGTTCCCCCAAAAAGGCATCATATACCGTGGGAGACAAGCTGGACTTGACGGGTCTTGTGATTAAGGCCTCCTATACAGACAAGAGCAGCAAAACCCTGGACGGCAGTACCTATACCACCACACCCTCCGAGGGGTCCGAGCTGAACACCGTCGGTAAACAGACCGTCATTGTAAAATACAAGGAAAACGGTATCGAAAAAACCGCCTCCTTTGATGTTACTGTAAACGACAAAGACAACGGCGGCGGCAAGGGATCTGGCGGCGGAAGCAAAGGCGGAGGCGGCAGTAAGACTCCCGAAACCGACAACAATACCACTACCGGCGGAGCTGTCACCATTCCTGTCACCAATCCCACCACAACCAACAGCCATCACTTCGAAGACATGCCTTCCGCTCCATGGGCGGCTGAGGCAGTGAACTTCGTCACAAGCCGAGGGCTCTTCACCGGAACGTCGACAAACCATTTCGAGCCTGACGGCACTATGACGCGGGCCATGGTTATGACGGTGCTTTTCCGCATCGAAGGCGGCGATGCCTCCGCAAACGCACCAAGTTGGTACTCCGACGCTTTAAACTGGAGCAAAGAGAAAGGACTTTCCGACGGCAGCAATCCCAACGGCTATATCACCCGCGAGCAGCTGGCTGCGATCCTCTACCGCCATGCGGGCTCTCCGGCGACTGCTGGCAGCTTGAATAGCTTCAGCGACCGTGATCAGGTCAGCGCATGGGCGGCTGACGCCCTTTCCTGGGCAGTTGAGAAAGGCCTTATTACCGGCAAAGGCAACGGTGTGCTGGATCCCGGCGGAAACGCCACCAGAGCCGAAGTGGCCGCCATCATCATGAGATATCTCAGCAAGTAATAAAATTTGCACTCGTAAAAAGAGCGAAAGGATTTACAATTTCAATCCTTTCGCTCTTTAAATTAATCACCCTAAAATCTTTCTTATCTGTTTGAGAAGGTCGGGCAAATCATTTTTCAACGTATTCCATAAAATCATAAGATCGACATTCTCGTAATCATGGACGATCTTATTGCGCATGCCACGCATACCCTTCCAATCAATCTCTGGATATGACGTTTCTGTTTCAGATGATATTCTTACAGCTAATTCACCGATTTGCCCAAGTACGAAAGCGGTTGCAGACATAGTTTTCGAGTCTTTTAAAAAAACATCGTAGTTGAGGTTGTTGACATATGAATCTGCATCTTCGATATACCCTGCGATTTTCTTAAGGATGATTCTATCTTTATCTTTCATACAGAACCACCCCTTGACGATTTATATCGCTTAAAATCGCAGCTCCATCACGAATTTCCGAGGCTTCAATCAGATCTACATCTTTACCGAGGATTGTAACAACATCTTCCAAAACCCCATAGAATCGTAAGCCATGCAGTTCTCCACGGCTTTCTACTAAAATGTCAATATCGCTACGCTCATCGGCAGTACCGTTGGCATACGAACCAAACAGAATAGCCCTGTAAATCGGCGCCGCCTTGAATATGGGGTATAATTTGTTCTTGATTTCATCAATTTGATAAACCATACGGTAGCACCTCCTATCTAATAATACAATTACATTATATACATTATTGTTATGTTTATAAAGCATTTTTAAAAAGCAAAGCTATGATAGTATCCCAAAAGGCCTATGTCCACACCATTAAACGGGCCTCCGGCCGCAGCAGTACTGCGGCCGGAGGCCCGTTTTNNTTGTCCAAAATCGACTTGTTTAATTCTTAATAACTTGATGAGCTGCTCTGTTGCTTCTATTGATACCGCATCAGAATTTCAGCAAGCTGCGCCCTGGTTGCGTTTCCGTTGGGGGACAGGGTAGTATCCGAGGTTCCGCCAACGAGCTTGTTAGCATACGCCCATTCCATAGCTTCCTTTGCCCAACTCGAAGTGCTGTTCCAATCGGAGAACTGTGTGCCGTTCATGGTGCCTGTCTCCGTCAGTTTACTGTTGTACTTCTGCGCAAACCGGTGAAGAATGGTCACCATCTCCTGGCGGCTGAGAGTTCCCGTAGGGGCGAATCTATCGCTGGACATGCCTTTGGCAATATCATTTTCATAAGCCCACAGCACAGCGTCGTAATACCATGCATTCTTGTCGGTCACATCCGTAAAGGGTGAGCTTTCCAAGGCCGGTTTTTCCTGGCCCTGAAGCCGCCACAGGATGGTGACAAACATGGCGCGGGTAGTCTTTGTATTTGGCTCGAAGGCCGTTTGAGACGTGCCGACCATAAGTCCTTTCTTAACGACGTAGTTTGCGGAGTTGTAGAACCAGTCTGTCAGCAGGACGTCGCTGAAAGCTGCCGTAGCTTCCACAACAGGCATATAGATCGAAAAATGGCCTGTTGTGAAGGTCACCATACCCTCTGATGAATCATAAGTTCCCTGGAACCTCTCCACCTTGCCGTCTGAACCCAGGCAGTAGACGACGATATTCTTCGCGTCTTCACCCGCGGAAAGCTTGTGGGGCAAGGTAACCGTGACCGTGCCGCCGAAGTTTTCTATTTTCTTATCGCCTGTGGAGACGGAAAGCTCATATACAGCATGGTTTTCCGCCAGGGCTTTTTGCGCTTCCGTCATGGCGCTGGTCTCTGCCAGCCCCACAGAAAAGGACACCGATCCGCCGGAGACCTTTGAATCAATACCGTCGAGGGCAGTGGCGTCAAGAGAGATGCTGCCCGTGTTTGTTACGATTTTAAAGCCTTTTACCAAGTTGCTGTCAGCCAGCGCGGAGAGCGCGGATCCGGGCAGAGTGACATCCGTCCCTTTTACCGCATCCTTGGATACCGCGTTGATCTGCATTACGGTATTTTTGGAGGCGGCGTTGATGGCCGTTTCCACATCATTTGCACTGACGCTTGCTTTTCCTCTTCCGCCGGATACGGTTACTTTAGCTTCAATAACCGTCGCGGTCTCAGACTGGCTGGGTTCCACCCCGTCCTTTGTGTTGGAATTCACCGTTGCGCTCTTGATGATGGTCAGTGAGGTCACGCTGGAAACCAGCCTGCGTCCCATGGCGGTATGCCCGGTGTACTCCTCTTCGCTGCAGCCATAGCAGCTGCGGAGATTTGTTGTAGGAGTGCTGGACTTCGCAATAGCTTCGAGAGAGCTTCCGCTCAGCTGTCCGGAGACATGCTGCAGAGTAATGATATAGGGAACCGTCTTTTTTGCGCCGTTATTGTTTGGATCAAAGTAATACTGATAGCTCTGTAAATTTTTATAGCTGACGGTATCATTGAAGTCCTTGGCGTCCGACGAAATGCTGTCGCCGGACGAGAAGGAAATTCCCGCGCTGGCGAGAAGCTGGTTAAGGGTGACGTACTGTATGGGCGCTACCGCATTCCATACAGTTTCTTTATAATAAATATATCCGAAGGAAGGCTTCAAGGACGGCGCTGTGGCCATATCCTCCAGCTGCGAGCGGCTGAACAGGGCGGCTGTCTCTTTGGCGCCTTTCTCCCCTTTTTGAGTGTAAATGGTCAGTTCCACCGGCTCAAAGGTCGCTGTCACAGTGACGGCTGAGGACGGCATGACAAAGGTATAGGTGGTCCGGGGAGAAGTGACGCTTTCTTTCAGCGTGCCGCTGCTGAGGGAAAGGCTTGTCAGCACATAACCCTTTGACGGCGCTGCTGTCAGCGTAACGGTATCTCCCGCCTTGGCGGATGACACGCTGGCTGTGACAGAGCCATAGCTTCCACTGTAGCCGGTAACGCTGTATGTGGAGCCGCCGCCAGGATTATCTCCGCCACCAGGGTTATCGCCGCCGCCGGAGGTCTTCTCAAGCGCCACCGTCACTATCTGGCTGTTGCCGGACACTGTGATACTGCCGGTTTTATCCTTATAACCCGACGCGGCCGCCGTATATGTATAAGTTCCGTCAGGCAGGATATAAGCGGCGTCAGGCAGATTGTAGGTCTTTTCCGAAGCAGGCTGCACGACATTGCCACTGCTGTCCTTTATCGCAACAACAGCCGTCTTCGGTGCCACAGAGAAGGACACAATGTTGGTTGTGGATACGGAGACGGTGGTAACACCGTTAATCCAAAACTTGCCCATACTTCCGTTAAGAGCGGCACGGAGTTTTGTTTCGCTGCTATCCTGGGTGACATTGCTTGACCAGGCCAGCATACCATTGTCAAAGTCGCCGCCGGTCATATCTTCCGCCATACCACTATAGGTGGCCTTTTCGAAGGTGGCGTTGGAATTGAAATCCATACTCACCGCTTTATCGGAATATGGGATATAGCTTGAAAGCAGATCGTTGATTGCAATACCGCTGATAGTGTCATACGTGGTCGGAGCCGGAGGGGTCCCTTTGTACATCACCCAATCTGTGTTCGTCGTCGGGTGCTCTTTCAATTGATCCAATGACACAAAGCGGTCCGGGAAGACCCCTTCCTCGCTCTTGATCACCAGAGCGGCATCGGCTGCCTTCGTTACGGTGGTTACTTCGCTCACCCATGTACTTCCCATACCGCCGTTGACCGCCGATCTGATGCTGCCAGAATCGATTGTTTCCTTACCATCACTGCCAATTCGACTCCAGGCGAGCATAACCTGGGACCAATCGTATCCTGCGGATTTGGTACCAGTGACGAGGGTCGTGTCGGCATCGCAGTTATATACCGTTGAAGAGTATCCTGTGGAGTCTTCGAACTTCAGCGCCGCGGGTTTCACATCGGGCGCGTAATACTTCAGGATGTCGGACACCGTGATTCCGGTTACGGTGTACGGCGTTTCATTACCCTTTTTATCTTTCTGGCTGAAAACAGCAGTGGTCGGGTGGGCCTTCATCTTATCAAGGCTCAGATCCACGCCACAGAAATCCACGGCGGTGACGGACCCGGCAGAGATATAGCTTGCGCTCAGTGTTACGTCGGATGTGACTGCAAAAGTTTTACTATAGGGTCCTGACCCGGTTGCACCTCCGAGGTTTGTCGTCGTTCCGCCGACTTTAGCGGTAAATCCATCGAATATATAGCCGCTGGAAGGAGCTGAAGCTGTCAATTCGATCTCGGTACCGGCCGCAAGTTTATTAGACGCACCTGTGATCTCCGAACCACTTACCTTTGCGGTAAAGGTTCCGCCTGTGGCAGGTGCGATGGATACGGTATAAAAGGTGGTCCATTGATAGCCACTCTGCCAGGACAGTACAGGATAGTTGCCTTTCGCAGCGTCAATAAACGGGCTGCCGGATATGCCGCTGTTCAGCGCATCCTTCAGCTTCGTGGCCGTAGCAACGCCGCCGCTGTCCAGCGTAAAGCCGTTGGAGTTAAAGGCCGTAGTGACAGCCTTGGACTCTGTATCCAAACCAACGGCTACTCCCGCACTTCCGATGAGATAATAACAGTCTGTGATGGTACCTGTCGTTGCGTTTGTAGCGGCAACCGCACCCGCGCCCGGGTCTGTGCCCGTTGTATTCCCAGAAGTCACCATCCCCACATTGAAGCAGTGATCGACGCTTCCGGAATTATAACCGATGATGCCGCCCGCACGGAGGTTATTATTATGAACCGCGCCCGCATTGATACAGTATTCCACGGTTCCCTCGTTATAACCCGCGATACCGCCGGCTCCCCGGGTTGAGCCTTGGCTTGCTTCTGTGATTGCGACATCACTGAAACAGCTACTGATAACACCATAATTGTATCCGGCGATGCCCGCGCTGCAACGGGGAGATGCCACAGTACCTGTCACACCTAGTTTCTCAACCTTGCCTTTTTCACCAATCGATCCGAAAAGAGCATAGCCGCGATTTGTCGCAAAATCCCCCATCGGCCTATGGATAGAGATATTTTCGATGTAGTGCCCGCCTCCGTCAAAGGTTCCCTGGAATCTTTGGCTAGACAGGGGATTTTCCTGCGGTGGCAAAGCGATGGGCGTCCATTCGGTTCCGCCTGTCCAGCTCAGACTGCCTGAGCTATCGCTTTTCGACAGATCGATATTGCCTGTCAGGGTGAAGGTGCTGCCCTCATAGGTCGTACCTCCGTTGACCACCTGGGCCAGCTTAGCCAGCTGGGCCGCCGTGGAGATGGTATAGCTCCCTGTTCCCGTCTGACCCGTATAGGCCGGGGAATCCGCCCAAGCGGTGAAGTTCACCCCGGAAAACAGAGAAAGGAGCATGACGAGTGTCAGGATAATCGACTGCACTCGTTTAAATTTGCTCATAATTGTTCCTCCTTACATTTAATAGATTTTCTTGATTAATAGATTGTATATATAAAGTGCCGGTATTCTGCAATCCGAAAGAGTTTACAGAACCGGATCCGCTTAATGAGAGGAAAGACTGTCGTACCGCATCAGCGCCGAAGCCAGCAAGGCGCGGGAGGCAAACTCCCGGGGTGTGGTCATAACACCGCTTTCAGGGGAGAATATCCCGTTATTCAGCGCCCAGTCCACCTCCGTCCTGGCCCATGTGGAAACGGCCCCGGGCACACGGGCGTCGGTGCCTTCAGAAGTGGTATTTTTGCCGCTAAGGCTGGCAAAGCGATACAGAAATACCGCCGCTTCTTCTCTGGATAATGGCGCGTTGGGAGAAAACGTCGTTGCCGAGGTCCCGCCGCTGATTCCCTTATCTACGGCCCAGATCACCGCGTTTTGATACCAGCTCTGTTTCAGGTCGGTAAAGGAAGAATTGCCCTTCACTGCCGGACTTCCGGCAATGCGGTAGAGGGCGGTGACGAACATGGCCCGTGTCATAGACCCGTCCGGCGAGAAAGCTGTACTCGACGTACCGTTGAGATAATTTTTTCCCAGGCAGTATGCAACCGCTCCATAATAGTCATCGTCCACATAGATATCTCCGAAGGGGAGCGGCTGATCAAAGGCGCC
>DLFX01000012.1:0-6560 GCA_002482405.1 Firmicutes bacterium UBA7709
ACCCAGATCCTCCTCAATATCGGAAGCAGCGCCTATTCCGTGAATGGAAAAGCCCTGACGATGGACACCGCGGCGGTGATAAAGAACGGAAGGACCTACATCCCCGCCCGGCCGGTGCTGGAAGCCTTCGGGTATACTGTTACCTACAGCGAGGCGGGCAAATGCGTATACGCGGTATCAGGACGGCCTGCATCGCTGTAACCGCTGTGCCGATTCAGCCCGGATGCCGCGTGAATCGGCACAGGTCAGCCCTTTATGATCTTCCCGAGCATCCTGATTCCCTTTTCCAGGTCCTCTTCAGCGGCGTAGGCATAGGATAGACGCAGGCATTTATTTTCCTTATAGTCGTAAATGCTGCCCGGATTCAGCAGTATGTTTTTGCGCAAGGCTTCCTGGAACAGCTTTCCGCTGGGGATATTTTTCCTGATGCGGACCCAGATGTAAAATCCGCCTGTGGGCCTGTTCCATTCGGCGATATCGCTGAAATGCTTTTCCAGCGCGGCCAGTGCGATATCTCTGCGCTTTTTCAGCTTGGGCCGCAGCGCGTCCAGGTACTCGTCATATGCGCCGCCCTCCAGTATCTCTGTCAGCGCCCACTGGGACAGGGAGCTCGTTCCGTAATCCATCTGCATTTTTACGTCTCCGAGCCTTTCCACGACGGACTCAGGTCCCACAAGCCAGCCCGTGCGCAACCCAGGCGACAGGGTCTTGGAAATCGTGCCGGTATAGAGGATCATTCCGTTTTTATCCAGCGATTTCATTGGAAACGGCGGCTGCTCTTCCTCGAACCAGAGCTCTCCGTACGCGTCGTCCTCTATGATCGGAAGCCTGTGGACGCTGCAGAAATCATACACTTCCTTTCTTCTTTCCTGTGTCATGATCGTCCCTGTCGGGTTGTGATGAGTGGGGATCGTGTAGAGCAGCGATCCGTTGAGAATCTTTTCTATCTTCCAATACATGATGCCGCTCTGATCCATGGGCACGCCGCTGAATTCCATTCCCGCGGAGGGGAAAACCTGCAAGGACTTCAGGTAAGAGGGCGCTTCTGTGAACACGGTGGCTCCGGGCTTCATCATGCACACGGAAATGAGCTGCAGGGCCTGAAGAGAGCCTGAGGTGATGAGGATATTGGAGGGTTTTACATCGATCCCTCTTTTTTTTAGCCTCTTGCAAAGGCTTTGCTGCAGCTCCGGAAGCCCGAGAGGGCCCAGATAATTCAGGGACGGTATTCTGTCCGGCAGGGCATGAAGCACGTCCTTCATCATGGCTTCGGGAAACAGCTCCGGCGAGATCTCTCCCGTTCCGAGACGTACATATCTTTCGTCAAATTCCAGCTTATTGATGGTCTGTATGGTCTGCAAATTGGACTGAAAGGTGCCTGATGCAATATACCTGTTCCAGTCCGGCGGCGCCGACATGAGGAGAGACCAGGTATTGCTGGCGATTCTGGTGCCGCCGCCGTAGGAAGCTTCGATCATCCCGTATGACATCAGCTCCTCCATCGCCGAGACGATAGTGCTTCTGTTTACCTCGAAAATATCCGCCATTTCCCTCTGGGAGGGGAGCTTGCTGCCGATGGTCCAGTCGCCCCTTGACACCTGGCTGCTGACGTAATCGACGATCTGCCTGTAGAGCGGCACCTCTGATGTCTTATCCGGCTTCCAGGCCAGATGGACAAACTTCTCCTGGTTTTCTTTTCCGTTTTCTGCCATAATATTTCCTAAGGCGATAACCGNNATTTACTTTATATTTGGTTGGCTTGGAAGTCAACATTTGGATGGATACAATTTGAAAAATATGAGTTAAAATTGATCAATAATAAAATTTGGTTGGTTTTAGGGGAGTATACATGATTTATTTCTTACAGGGTTTCACCATGGGTCTTGCATATTGCGCGCCCATAGGGCTTCAAAATCTGTTCGTGATCAATACGGCNNGCGCTTACTCAGTCGAAATCGAGAGTTTTTTCAACGGTTTTGATCGTTATATTCTTTGATATCACGCTGTCTTTGGCCTGTTTTTTCGGAATAGGGGCCGTCATGGAAGCGTCCCGGTGGCTCGAACTGGCGATATTGCTGGTGGGAAGCTGTATCGTAATGTGGATCGGCGTCGGGCTGGTTCGCTCAAAAGCCTCTATGGACACGAGCACAAATGTCAATGTGCCGATCCTGAAAGTGATAACCACAGCCTGCGTCGTCACATGGTTCAATCCCCAGGCATTGATCGACGGCTCCATGATGCTGGGCGCTTTTAAGGCGACGCTGCCGGAAGGGGAGAATCTGCATTTTATTCTCGGCGTTGCGCTGGCGTCATGCTTGTGGT
Source organism: Firmicutes bacterium UBA7709 (assembly GCA_002482405.1). Next base: position 2,323 of record DLFX01000012.1, read on the forward strand.
TTTCCGGCGTCTCGACGGTGATTTCACTTTTCAAGGCCAGAATCACGGATAAAGCCCTGAGGATCATCAACATCGTGTGCGGCGTTGTGATCATTTTCTATGGCGTGAAGCTGGGAATCAACTTCATTCAAATTTTAATCGATATCATTTAATCTGAAAAGGAGGACGCCGATGAACACAGATATCTCCGTCAGGATGGCGGCAGAGGAAGACGCGGAGGAGCTTCTGGAAATTTACTCCCCCTACGTGACGGATACCGCTATCTCTTTTGAATATGAAATACCGTCTGCCGCTGAATTTTCCCAGAGAATCAGGAATACCCTGCAGAGGTATCCCTACCTCGTCGTTCTGGAAGGACAGAGAATTTCCGGATATGCGTACGCGTCGCCCTTCATAAGGCGCCCGGCCTACGATTGGGCGGCGGAAGCCACGATCTATCTGAGGCAGGATAGCAGGGGAAAAGGTTTGGGCAGGAAGCTTTATCTCGCTTTGGAGGACATTCTGAAGCGCCAGAATATTACCAATCTGAACGCCTGTGTCGCATATACGCCTGTTGAAGATTTGCATCTTACCAATGCAAGCATGTTTTTTCATGAGCATTTAGGGTATTCTAAAGTAGGCCATTTTACGAAATGCGGCTATAAATTCGGAACCTGGTACGACATGATCTGGATGGAAAAGATCATTGGAGCGCACTTGGACGTACCGGAGCCGTTCATTCCCATAACAGAAATTCAAGTTTAAAGGAGAGAATTCGCACTATGTTTTTTGTACTTCCCGTATTTACCGTCGTCGGAATATACCTGTTAGCAGCTCTGCTGCCGGCCGTATTCCTTATGCGCTATATCTACCGGGAAGATAAGAGCGATAAAGAGCCCCCGGGACTTCTGCTCTCCCTGATTCTTCGGGGCGTGGCGGCGGCTATCGTCTCCAGCGTGCTGGAGCTCTTCGGGAGAAGCGTTCTGACATCTCTTTTAGGCAGCAGCAGTCCGGCATATGTCGTTGTCTGGGCGTTTCTGATTGTCGCGGTAATAGAGGAAGGCACGAAATTTCTGTTTCTCAAACATCGGACATGGCGGGATCCGAACTTTAACTACCGCTTCGACGGGATCGTCTATGCGGTCACCGTTTCGTTGGGCTTTGCGGCCTATGAAAACATAAACTATGTGTTCGGCTATGGATTGGCCGTCGCCGTTCCCCGTGCAATTCTTGCGATACCGGGACATATGGGGTTTGCCGTATTCATGGGGCTGTTTTACGGACGGGCGAAACTCTGCGAGGCGCGGGGACGCAAAATGGGAAAGACAGCAAATCTCTGGGCAGGGTATCTCGCCGCGGTTCTTCTGCACGGTTTCTATGATTCCTGCGTCATGATCGGAAACGTCGCCTCTACCACGGTGTTTGTCGTCTTTATTGTCGGAATGTATATTGCCGTCATCCGTCTGATCAAAAGGGAGTCTGACTCGGATCGGCCGCTGTGAATGCCGAAAAGCGGGGCGGTAAAAGCGGTTTGTTTTCCATCATAAATTCTGTCAACGACGCTAAAACGTCGGACAGAATGTTAAATGAAAATTTTTGCGGATATGTTTACCGCAGATGATTTGTGGTAAATATAAAATAGTATTTCAGATACTTTTCGAACTATGAGCAGACAAGGTTGAAACCATAAAACGCAGCGAGGCAGAGGACATTTTAAGCCTCGTTATATTTTAACCATGGATTAGCACTCTCGGCACAAGAGTGCTAAAACGATCAAAGGAGGAGGGATGCGCTATGGCGGAAAAACGGGATTATTACGAAGTGCTTGGCTTGAAAAAAGGAGCTTCCGGGGATGAAATAAAAAAAGCGTTCCGGAAAAAAGCCATGCAGTATCATCCTGATAAAAATTCTGGCGATAAAAAAGCAGAAGAAAAATTTAAGGAAGTAAATGAAGCGTACTGTATCTTGTCAGATGCAGATAAAAAAGACAAATATGACCGCTTCGGATTTGCAGGGGTAGACCCCAACGCGTCGTTCCGGGACGGTCCGGGACAGAGCGCCGGAGGCCAGGGCGGATACCAGTATCAGACCCACGGCAATTTCAATGGGGGAAATTTCAATTTTGAAGACCTTTCCGACAGCGATTTTGCAAATCTATTCAGCAATATGTTCGGAGGCGGTTTCGGCGCGCAGAGAAAGGCCGGGCCGAAAAAGGGCGCCGACCTGTTGACCAGCATCACAGTTACATTTGAAGAAGCGGCTTTTGGAACGAAAAAGAAGATCCGGCTGAACGGTAAGACGATTTCCGTTACAATACCTGAAGGTATAGACGACGGCGCAAAGATCTCGCTGAAGGGGCAGGGCCAGCCGGGCGTCAACGGAGGACCCAGCGGTGACCTGCTCGTGGAAATAAAGATAAAGCCTCACAGCAGGTTTACCAGAAAAGGCCCGGATATTTACACAGATGTGCCCATTCCCTTTACGCAGGCCGCTCTTGGAGCAAACATTATCGTTCCGACTCTCAAGGACAAGGTTTCCTATAAGGTTCCCGCGGGTACTCAGCCGGGCACGGTGTTCCGGCTGAAGGGCAAAGGGATCAAGGGCCTGAAGAACAATAAAACAGGCGATCTTTATGTGAAGGTCCTGGTAGAGATTCCCTCAAAGCTTACCAATGAGCAGGCGGACCTGCTGGAGAAATTCGACAAGACGCTTCACTAAACAGCTAAATAAAGAAATGGAGGAAAGAACCAAATGAAAGATGTAATCGTCTTAACCACAAGCACATGCCCGTATTGTAAAATGGCGAAGGAGTTTCTGACACAGAACAGGATCCACTTTGTTGAGAAGGACGTAAATACGGATCCCCAGGCTAGGCATGAGATGTCCAGCAGAAAGATCACGGGGGTGCCGACATTTCTCATCGGGCAGGATGTGGTGGTCGGCCTGGATAAAAACAAGATCCTGGAGCTGGTAGATCACCGGCTTGTTCAGTGCCCCAACTGCCATACGACGGTGCGGGTGCCGATCAAAGAGGGCAGGATCAACGCAAAGTGCCCGAAATGCAAGACCGCTCTCAACATGTAAATTATATACAGCCTGATATTGCCGCAAAGAGATAAGCGCTGATACTGAAATCTGAGATTCCAATATCAGCGCTTTTTGATTGCAATCCTCGCTTTGATGTCAAGACATTAAATTAATCTGAGCCCGTCAGGAATAATTTGCTGACTGATCTGGAAAGGATATTGATATGATAAATTTTCTTAGAAATAAAATAGGGAATGTGATCCCGATCTCGAATACGGTTTTGCTTCCGGGCGTCGTTTCCGTCATCCGGCTGAGCAGGCTTACCGCCGAGCAGATGATGTATCTGGAGGACGAGGATTTTGCAAATATTGCGCTGCCGCTGAAGCGGAACTTCGAGCAAAGGAAGCTGGCCGAGGGAGACTTTTACAGGATCGGCGTTTCTTTTCGANNTTCGAGTCAAAAAACTGGAAAAAGCGGAAAACGGCTTCCAGCTTATTATCGAAATACTGGATCGGGTCGAGGTAAAAGACCTCGTCGTCGCAGACGACTTTATCCACGCGGAATATGAGGTCAGCCCGGAGATTTCCGATTTGAACGAAATGAGCCGGCAAAAGATGATGGGATATATCCAGAAGGTTACCTGCGAAATAAGCGGGAAATTTGCGGGAGGAGAGAAGTACAGCAGGATCATCGGCGAATTCAGGGATTTGAATTCTCTCATCGTCTATTTGTCCCAGTTCATGCCGGTCTCAAACGAAGAAAAGTATGAACTCATTAAAATGCGATCCATAAAGGAGCGGAGCCTTCGATTTTTGGACGTCATGCTGAAGCAGAGGGAAGCCATAGAGCTGCAGCTTCAGGTGGCGGAGAAATTTTCCGAAAAGGCGAATAAGCATTACCGGGAATCTGTGCTGAGAGAGCAGTTGAAGGTGATCCAGGAGGAATTGAACGAAGGAAGAGAAGGCGGGAAAAAAGACAAGGATTACCTGAGCAGAATTGAATCGGCGGGGATGCCGACCGAAATACGGGATGCAGCCCTTGATGAACTGGATAAATTGCAGGCCCAGGGCCCCTCCAGCTCCGAGTATAACATCATAAGAAATTATCTCGATCTTTTGGTGCAGTTGCCGTGGAAAAAGGCGGAGCTGAAGCCGGTGGACCTGGGGAAGGCCAGGCGGATTCTGAACGAACAGCATTACGGCCTGGAAAAGGTCAAAGACAGAATCGTACAG
>DLFX01000012.1:6566-6732 GCA_002482405.1 Firmicutes bacterium UBA7709
TCCTGCTGCTTGTCGGGCCTCCAGGCACGGGAAAGACAAGCCTTGGCAGGAGCATTGCGGAAGCCCTTGACAGAAAGTATATCCGCCTGAGCCTGGGAGGGATCCGGGATGAGGCGGAGATTCGAGGACACCGCCGGACTTACGTCGGCGCACTGCCGGGAAGGAT
>DLFX01000071.1 GCA_002482405.1 Firmicutes bacterium UBA7709
CCGGCAGGTCGTTCTTCAAAGCAGGGAACATATGGTTACCTTATTATATGCGGCAAAGGACCCCCAGATCAACCATGCGGCTGTTTTAAAGGAGTATCTGGAGTCGAAGGCTTTGCCTTCATAAGCTCTATTGCTTTGGTCTTTAGGTACCTTCCTTCTTCTTCATCGCCAAGGGAGTTGGTGAAGTATTAGGTGTGGCGGATGCCGTACGCAGAGAGAATTATTTTTGAGAACAGACACATGAGATGTGCCTGTTCTTTTTATAGGCACATCGCCCTGGCATGTGCAGGAGTGTAACGCTGGTTAAACTTTGTTTGGAACTGGCTGTTAAAGATCTTTTTTGTCTTCTGCTGTTTTACCTTATGATAACATCATTAAATGTGATATCATAGATATCACAGGTGGAAATATTTAAGGGCAGGATCCTGTCAAAGCGGTGAAATTCAATATTTATTTATATTATAAGTAACTTATCAAGAAGATACTATTATCAAGTATCCTTTGCAGGATAACGAGCATATATATCAGCTCAATGAAACCAATTGTTAGGGAGGGATAACGAATGAACAAAGTCACAAAGACTATGGACGGTAACGAGGCGGCTGCCTATATATCATATGCCTTCACAGAGGTCGCCGGCATTTACCCTATCACACCATCCTCGCCGATGGCCGAGCTGGTTGACGAATGGTCAGCAAATGGAAAGAAGAATATCTTTGGGCAAACCGTAAAATTAGTGGAGATGCAGTCGGAGGCCGGCGCGGCTGGAGCAATACACGGAGCTCTGGAGGCCGGTGCGTTGGCTACTTCATATACGGCATCTCAAGGTTTGCTGTTGATGGTACCAACCATGTACAGGATCGCTGGACAGTTGCACCCAGGAGTATTGCACGTCAGCTGCCGTACGGTGGGCACACATGCCTTCTCAATTTTTGGGGATCACTCGGACGTAATGAGCTGTCGCCAAACCGGGTTCGCCATTCTGTCGTCCGGCAGCGTTCAGGAAATCATGGATTTGGGCGGAGTGGCTCATCTTAGCGCAATCAAGGGAAGTATACCTTTCATGCATATATTTGACGGCTTCCGAACGTCACATGAGGTTCAAAAAGTCGATCTGCTGAACTACAACGATCTGACCAATCTGCTGGATAATCAGGCTTTGGAGAATTTTCGCAAAAAATCTCTTAACCCCGAGCGACCGGTGCAGAGGAGTACGGTACAGAACCCCGACGTGTACTTTCAGGAGCGAGAGTCGATTAACCGGTTTTACGACGCCTTGCCCGGCATAGTAGAGGACTATTTGAACGAAATCAATAAACTGACAGGGAGAAACTATGGGCTCTTTAACTATTATGGCGACCCGGATGCCAACAGAATCATCATCGCTATGGGTTCTGTCAGCGGAGCGATAGAGGAGGTAGTAGACAATTTGCGGTCAAAGGGAGAGTCAGTTGGCTATGTTCAGGTCCATCTCTATCGACCGTTCTCTGTGAAGCATTTGCTTAGCGCTATTCCTAAAACTGTCAAGAGCATCGCAGTGCTGGATCGGACAAAAGAGCCTGGTTCGGTGGGAGAGCCCCTGTATGAGGACGTGTGCGCGGCCTTCATGGAAACGGATCGGCGACCGGCGATCTACGCCGGACGATATGGGCTGTCGTCAAAAGACACTACTCCTGCGCAGATCGTCGCGGTCTATGATAACCTGAAGCTGGACAACGCGAAACATCACTTTACCATTGGAATCAACGACGATGTCACAAATCTCTCCTTGCCGATTGGAGAGGAGATTGATGTTATCCCTCCGGGCACAATCAGCTGCAAGTTCTGGGGGATGGGATCTGATGGTACGGTAGGAGCGAATAAGAACTCCATCANNTATTTTGAGTATGATACCAAAAAATCTGGAGGCATTACCAGATCACATCTGCGCTTCGGCGTGAGCCCGATCCGCTCTAGCTATCTGGTGAAGAAAGCAGATTTCCTTGCCTGTCACAACCCGTCATACCTTGAGAAGTACGAGATGATTCACGAGCTCAAAGATGGCGGAATCTTTCTGCTCAATTGTCCTTGGGCAGACGAAGAGCTGGAGGATTGTTTACCGTCCAAGTTGAAAAGACAACTGGCGCGGCGTAAAATTAAATTCTTTGTGATCGATGCCACGCGAATTGCCAAGGATCTTGGTTTGGAAAACCGTATCAATATCGCCTTGCAGGCGGCGTTCTTCAAACTGGCTAATATCATCCCCATTGAAGAGGCGATACGTCATATGAGGCAGTACTGCCTGGACACCTATGGAGCCCAGGGAGATAAAATCGTCAACATGAACTACGCCGCTATCGAGCTTGGCTTATCGGACGTCAGGGAGATTTCTATCCCGAGTGCATGGGCGGAGGCGATTGAGCCCGAGTTGGAGTCGGTGGATGCCCCCGATATTATCAAGAACATCCTGATTCCCTGCACTACACTTAACGGCGACGAACTTCCGGTCAGTGCCTTTGTCAGTATGGAGGACGGAACTTTGCCCTTTGGAACATCTGCCTACGAAAAAAGAGGTGTCGCTGTGGACGTCCCGGTCTGGCTGCCAGATAATTGTATTCAATGCAATCGGTGCGCTTATGTCTGTCCACACGCCACGATCAGACCATTTTTGCTGAATGAAAATGAAAGCGGAAATGCTCCGGCAGCCTTCGAAACAAGAAGAGCCATAGGGAAAGGATTGGAGCGCTATGATTACCGGATGCAGGTCGATGTCATGGATTGCATGGGCTGCGGGAGCTGTGTCCACGTCTGTCCGGCCAAGAACAAAGCTTTGGTCATGAAGCCGCTGTCGGAACAAATTGAAGAGATGGACAACTGGCAGTACGCCTTGGAGCTCTCCGTGAAACCGGATCTGCCGGATATCACTACCGTCAAGGGCAGCCAGTTAAGGCAGCCTCTATTGGAATTCTCAGGGGCATGCGCCGGATGCGGGGAAACTCCATACGTTAAGCTGGTCACTCAACTCTATGGCGACCGGATGTATAATGCTAACGCAACCGGATGTACACAGGCTTGGGGAGCGTCTTTCCCATTTGTTCCCTACACAGTGAATCAAGAGGGACATGGACCGGCTTGGTCGAACTCTCTGTTCGAGAACAACGCTGAGTTCAGTCTGGGCATGCTACTGGCTGTCAAACAGCAGAGAGAGCGTCTGAAGGTGAGAATTGAAGAGCTCATGTCTGCCACAGACGACGAGCGGATCAGGGCGGCTTCCCTCGAATGGCTGGACTCTTATGACGATGCTGCCAAATCTAAGCAGGCTGGCTATAAACTGACCGGGATTCTCCAGAGCACCCAAGCGCCAAACCAAACGAGGGAGCAGGTATCCTTTATCCTGAATAATCAGGAGCATCTGTCCAAGAAATCCCTTTGGATGATTGGCGGAGATGGATGGGCCTATGATATAGGTTTCGGAGGACTTGACCATGTGCTGTCCACCCGTGAAAATCTGAATATTCTGGTGCTGGATACAGAGGTGTATTCCAATACCGGCGGGCAATCCTCCAAGGCAACCCCCTTGGGCGCCTAGGCTCAGTTTGCCGCCTCGGGCAAGAAAACTGAAAAAAAGGACCTGGGGTTGCTGGCTATTAACTATGGCTTCGTCTATGTCGCCCAAGTGGCTATGGGAGCCGATCCTAATCAGCTGCTGAAGGCGCTGACAGAGGCAGAGAGCTATCCGGGGCCATCTCTGGTTATCGCTTACGCTCCATGTATCGCGCATGGCATCAAGGCCGGCATGGGATGCGTTCAGGTGGAGATGAAACGAGCGGTAGAAGCTGGCTTCTGGCATTTGTATCGATATAACCCATTGCTGAAAGAACAGGGCAAGAATCCTTTCATACTGGATTCCAAACAGCCGACGGCGAGCCTCCAGGAGTTTTTGGAGGGAGAGGTCCGATTCTCCTCTCTGCGAAAAGCATTCCCTGAGAATGCGGACAGATTGTTTGATGATGCCGAAAAAGCTGCCTCGGAGAAGTTTAAGGCGTATAAAAGGTTGGCCGACGCCTGATCTTTTGTCTTTTCCAGAACGACTAAAGAGTATTATAAATATCAACATGAAGGCGGGTTTTTGGGCTTTGCCAGGAACAGGGCGGGAATCGCCGCAGCCACGGTAACCCCCACCGCCCACCAGAAAGAGGTATTATACGCATGTGCAAGAGCATGAAGATCGGTCTGGGCATAGCCCGCCATCTGATGCTCAACGACGGTTGCGAGGATAGCTGCCCCGAAAGCCCCGCCGACGGTGTTGAAAATCCTTGTGGAAATGCTCGCGTGAGGAGTCTGCTCTCTCGGAAGCCCCACATAAGCGGAGGCCATGATTGAGATAAAAAGACCGCCAAGCCCCGCTCCTCTGATCAGCAAGGCGACAGACAGAAGGAACATGCTTGTATCCGCACCCGCAAAGGCGAGGGGAATCGTACCGATTGCAGTGGCGGCAAGACTTAGAAGCACGATGTTGCACGCGCCGTTACGGTCGGCGGTTCTGCCGGCCCAGCCTCTGGTCAGCAGCATCCCCAGGCCCTGCGGAAGCAGCCACAATCCGGCGGACAGGGCGCTTGCACCGCGCACCTCCTGATAGTAGAGAGGCAGCATCAGCAAAGTCCCGTTCATAATCATCCCCTGGAGCAGGAGCAGGATATTGGAAGCGGAAAAATTGACGGATTTGAACAGCCGCACATTCAAGGCAGGCTCTCGTTTCGTCTTAAGCGCATAGGCAACATAGGAGGCCGCTAAAGCGCTTCCGATGATGAGCGGTAAATAGACCGCGGCGCTGTTCAACCCGCCGTGAGCTCCGATCTGGGCGATGCCGTAGATCAGAAGGGCGAAGGCGGGGGAGAGCAAAAGCAAGCCGAGCCCGTCGAGGGACGCTTTTTTCTCTAAAAGCTTGTCGGTCGGCAGCCCCCACAAGGCTAACGGAATGACTATGATGCAAATGGGAATATTGATCCAGAAGATGGCACGCCAGCTCAGACTGCTGACGACGATTCCGCCCAACACCGGGCCAAGGATCGGCCCGAGCAGGCCGGGCACGCTGATCATTGACATCNNGAGATTGCGCCCGCCGGACACCTGCACAAGCTCCGTCTGCATGACCGGCATCATCAATCCGGCGCCGATTCCCTGAATGACCCGGAAGGCGATCAGGCTTTCTATGTTCCATGAAAACATGGAGCATACGGAGCCGATCAAGAAAACCGCCAATGAAAAGATGTAGGACCGCTTGCATCCAAAACGTTCGGTGACCCATCCCGAAATCGGAACGGTCAGACCCATCGCCAGGATGTATCCCGTCACGACCCACTGCACCGTGGAAATGGCCGCTTTCATCTCCGTAGCAACGGTGTGGATCGCCACGTTCATCATCGTGGAATCCAGCAATGGCACGAAGGCGCCGACGATCAGAACAGTGACAACCCTGCGAATGACCGGATCGAGCTTTTCTTTTTCCGGTTTTACATTTTCTATATCCATGAGAAAACTCCTTTCATATTTGAATTAAGAAACGATTGGTTTCTTAATGTAAATATGATATAATAAATAAAAACCTTCGTCAATAGGAAANNGTTTTTTATTATTTCGTCGTTTCCACTTTTTTGTATGCGATTTTATCACAGAGTGCATTTATTGCTGAGACTCGGAGGAAAATAAAAATGGATGAACGAAAGAAGGGCACGCGCCGTCGCGGTGAAATTCTGGAGGAGGCGATTCTGCTGGCCGCCTGGGAGGAGCTTTCCGAAACCGGCTATACGCAGATGACGATGGAGAGCGTCGCGACGCGGGCAGGGACAAACAAGTCCGTCCTTTACCGCCGCTGGAGCGATAAATCGGAGCTCGTGATTGCCGCTATTCACAAGCATCTGCCGAAAATTCCAGACGAAATTCCAGACACCGGCAACCTGAGAAGCGATGTGTACGGCTACCTGCACGGGATCTTGGAACCGCTGAAATTGATCGGCGTCCAGACCATCAGGGGCCTTATTATGGAGCCGATGGTGTGGCGCAATCTCATCGCGTCCATACCGCAGATGATCGAGCGGAAATCGGAGAATAAGCTGACTGTGACTATAGCTGCAATTTTGAAAAATGCGGAGCTTCGCGGTGAGATAAGATCTGAGAGGCTGACGCCGCGGATCATCTCATTGCCCTTGCAGCTGCTGCAGTGCGAGATAATTACAACCCTGGCTCCCATATCCGACGAAACCCTGGCGGAGATCGTGGACGATATTTTCATACCCCTCGTATCCTCGGCAGCTGCAGATTAGTGGAAAGGAGATCAAAATGTCCAGATGTTTGATTGTTGTCGATTACCAGAACGATTTCGTATCCGGTTCCCTCGGGTTTGCCGGGGCGGAGCTGCTGGATCGCGCTATTGCTGAAAAAATACAGAAGTACCGCGCAAAGGGAGATAGTGTCGTATTCACCTTTGATACCCACGGCGGGGATTATCTGAAAACCCAGGAGGGCAGAAACCTTGCTGTGCCCCACTGCCTGAAAGGAACGGAAGGACACGGCCTTTATGGCGAAACGGGCAAGCTGATGCTCGACACCGATAAGCGCTTTTACAAACCGACATTCGGTTCCGGCGAACTATATGAATATTTGAAGGCGACGCCTTTTGAGAGCATTGAACTCGTGGGGCTCGTATCGAATATCTGCGTCATATCCAATGCCGTCCTTGCAAAGACGGCGCAGCCCGAAACGCCGATCATCGTCGACTCTGATTGCACCGCAAGCCACGATCCCAAAATGAATGAGGCGGCGCTTGCCGTCATGAGAGGGTTACAGATCAGAATAGTTAAGAAAGTGAGCGACCCAGGGCCGTTTTATCACGGTACAAAGGCGGACCTCGCTATTGGCGATCTGCTGGCACCGGGGTACAATTCCAACTATGGCAAAGGAAAGAGAGCAAACTTTATCTATCTGACCGGCACTATGGACGCGGCGGTATGGGGAGCCGAACTTGCGGCGGGAGAGGGCAAGGGGAGAATCTACCTCGTAGAGCCTACAGGCACGATTGAGGACGATCCAAACCTGACCGATAAAAAGTTCCCCGGCAATCCCACGAGGTCATACCGGACCCGAGAACCGCTCCGTATAACAGGTGAAGTGGAAGATTGGGAGGGACACGCTCCGGAGGCGCTCTCCAATATGAAGAACAGTCTCAGGCTCATGGAAGAACAGGGAATCGAAGCGATCAACGATTAAGTTTTGCGGCGGGTTCATCAGGAGCCCGCCGCTTTATCAATCCCATTACGCAATCGAGGCCGCGTAAATAGCTTTAATAGAGTTTAATAATGTCTCGTTAAATTCTTCATCGGTTTGCTGGGCTGTCAAGCCTTGTGAAAGAGCGCGGGAGAAGCTGGCGATGAGCCCCTGATTGCGGGACAGCTTCTCGTTTGCTTCAGCTTGGGTATAACCCCCTGACAGGGCCACAACCCGTGCGATGCGGGAATCGCTCACCAAATCGCTATAGAAATTATCCTTTGTCGGTATGGATAGCTTAAGCATGATTTTTTCGCCCTGTCCAAGGTTGGATAAGCGATTAAAAATTTCATCTTTCAGTATTTTTTCGGATTCTTCCTTATCGGGGCTGTGAATATCGACCTCGGGTTCAATGATTGGAACCAGTCCGGCCGCGATGATCCGTTTTCCGATCTCGAATTGCTGCTCAACCACCTTTTNNGTCTTTGATAACAGAGCGCATCTTTGTTCCGAAAACGTTCTTTTCGGCGGCGCGCTTCAAAAGATCATCCAGGTCCGGAATCGGCTTCATGAGTTGAACTCCGTTTTCAAGAGCGGCAAGTCCTTTGTCAACCTTTAAAAAGGGGACAACGCCCTTTTTCTCCCAAAGGTAGTCGGCGGTAAATTGGTCGTCGATGGTTCGGTCCATGGTGTTTTCAAATAAGATGGCGCCCAGAATATGCTCGGAAGTAAAGGCGGGGCTTGTTATGATCCGCTTTCTCATGTCATGCACCAGACGAAACATTTCTTCCTCATTGGAATAGCTGTCCTCGCTAATTCCATACTGAAGAAGTGCTTTTGGAGTGCTTCCGCCGCTCTGATCCAACGCGGCAATGAAGCCTTTCCCTGTGTGAATTCGATCCATTTGCGCTTTATTCATTATATTGTCTCCTTTCTACGAAAAACAGGCGAGATTTTGAATGAGGTCCGTCATAGCACGTTTGTACACTGTATTTGTTCCCCGTTTAGTAAAATAATAACATTAATTTCCGATTGTAAACACTATTTAAATTTTTGGTTGACAATTTGTGCTGCCGGGATGTATCATCGTATTGTTCACACATGCGACCATCTTTTGCTCAAGAAAGGATTTCAGCTATGGAAAAGAAAAATACGGCCGCCCTTACGCTGACGGGGCTTATGACCGCGGTCATCTGCATCCTGGGACCCCTTTCGGTTCCGATCCCCGTTTCCCCGGTTCCCATTTCTCTCACCAACCTTGCCGTCTGCTTTATCGCGGTGATCCTGGGCTGTAAAAAAGGAACGATCAGCTACCTCGTTTACCTCCTGATCGGCTTTGCGGGAATACCCGTCTTTTCAAACTTTACCGGGGGACCCGGCAAGCTTCTGGGGCCCACCGGCGGATATTTGATCGGGTTTATTTTCATGGCTCTCATAGCGGGATTTTTTGTGGATAAATTTCCGAACAGGGTTTTCCTGCACGTATTTGGAATGATCCTGGGAACGGTTGTCACCTATCTTCTGGGCACAGGCTGGCTGGCCTATCAGGCCCATATGGGCTTCAGAGCGGCGCTGTTTGCCGGAGTCATTCCTTATATTCCCGGGGATATCGTTAAAATTGCCATAGCCGCCGCCTTTGGAACAGCAGTCAAAAAACGGATTAAAAAAGCCGGATATCTGAATTGACCGAGGGAAGGAAAAGGGATACGAACATGAATGTCAAAAAGCTCGCAAAGGAAATCATCGGAGGAAGGAGACTGATGCGTTGGGACGATTTGGATTTTTTCGAAACCGCGGATCTGGACGAACTCTGCCAGAGCGCCGATGAGATCCGCAGCGCGTTGTGCGGCGACACCGTGGACCTGTGCTCCATCATCAACGGAAAGAGCGGCCGCTGCAGCGAGGATTGCAAGTTCTGCGCCCAAAGCGCTCATAATCATACCGGGATATCGGAATACGGCTTTCTGGATGCAGATACCATTTTGACCGACTGTAAAAAACACGCGGACAAAGGCGTGCATCGCTATTCCATCGTCACCGCGGGCCGCGAGTTAAGCGCCAGAGAGCTGGAACAGGCTTGCAGCGCCTACCGAAAGATGAAGGAAGAGTGCGGTATCAGCCTGTGCGCTTCCCACGGACTGCTTTCCCCGGAGACCTTTGCGTCTTTAAAACAAAGCGGCGTTTCCATGTATCATGCAAACATAGAAACCTCAAAGGGAAACTTCCCGAGGATCTGCAGCACCCATACATATGAGGACAAGATTGCTGCGATCCGGCGCGCTCAAAAATCGGGACTAAAGGTATGCTCCGGCGGAATCATCGGCATGGGAGAAACCTTTGGGGATCGCCTGGACATGGCAGTCAGCCTGTCGGAGCTTGAGATAGAATCCATCCCCATCAACGCCTTGATGCCCGTCAAGGGAACCGGCTGCGAAGCCTTTGAACCGATTACGGAAAATGAAATATTGCGGACCGTCGCGATGTTTCGCTTCATCAATCCGACGGCCCGAATCCGCTTGGCCGCCGGAAGAAGCTTGATGGAGGAGTCCGGAAAAAGGGCCTTTCTCGGGGGCGCAAACGCCGCGATAACAGGCGACATGCTGACCACCTCAGGAAACAGCATCGACGACGACAAGAACATGCTCCTGCAAATGGGCTTCCGCATATAGGAAGCTTTTTGTGGTATAATTGTTATGAAAAGAACAGTAATAATAAGGAGGGGCTGACATTGGACAAATTGCCTCCGATCGAAAAGATCTACGAAGCTTACAGCGCGGTAGCGGACAGCCGGGTTATCCTGCATGAAGATCATGCTTCCGTTTTGTCTTCCGATAGAAGCAAGGAGTATGACATCACCTGGGACCGAAATATCTATGCTTCAAACGACAATGCGACATACTGGCAGGGGTACGCCGGATATCCGATCATAGCAGTGCTGATGAAGCAGGGAAAATTACCCTTGGACATGAGTATCGCCTCCCGCTTTGCGGGAATCAACTGGACTGAATTGAATGCAAAATACAAGCGCGATTATGGGAAAGCTGTTGCGGAAGTATTGGATGGCCTCGGATGCGACAACGATGAAAAAGAAGCCATATTGGTTGAAATTCGTCACGTTTACGAAGAGGTTAAAACGCTGGATATACAGATAAAGCGAGGCGCGCCCTACCGGTCAAAGAAATAGTCCACTCACCAATTGAGCTCGGGCGCATATTTTGATATTGTGGTTTCATACCTCCAGCCAATGGAAGGTAAGCAGCCGCAATATTTTTCTTTGGAGGGATCATTATGTTTCAGGGCAATGAGAGGCACATTTTCCCGGGAGGGAATACGTCTCTTGGTTTTTTCAGCTACTACGACAATATCATCACTCAGGAAGAGGCGAACAGGCTTTTTATTATCAAAGGCGGTCCGGGTGTGGGAAAATCAACTTTTATGAAACGAATGGGGGAAGAACTGCAGAACATGGGGTACGCCGCGGAGTACCTGCACTGCTCGTCGGACAACGATTCGCTGGACGGGGTTCTGATACCCAAGCTAAAGATCGCATTCATCGATGGAACCTCGCCCCATGTGGTCGATCCCAAGAGCCCCGGAGCTGTGGATGAAATTCTGAATTTCGGAGAGTTCTGGGATGAGGAGGGCATTCGCGCCCATAAGGATGATATTATAAGGATAAATAAGGAGATTAAATACATATTCTCAAGAGCTTATAAATACATCAAGGCGGCTTATACGGTATACGAAGGAAGCGCATCGATCTATTCCGAGGCGGTGAACAGAGGAGCGGTCAATCAGATGGCGGAGAAGTTGATCGCCGGCCTGTTTGACGGCGAGGCCGCGGCGGCGGTCGAAGGGAAGCAGCGGAGCATGTTTGCAAGCGCCCTGACGCCCAACGGATACAGCAATTACCTGGGTACCGTACTGACCGCCGAGAAGGTGTACGAATTCAAAGGCGGATTGGGAACGGGAGAGGACGGGATTCTGGAAAAAATCAGAGCGGCAGCCAGGGAGAGAGGGCACTTTGTGGAAGCGTATTATTGCGCCCTGGATCCCTACAAGCTCGACCATCTGGTAATCCCCGGGCTGAACGTCGCATTTACGACGAACAACTCCTATCATGGATCGGAAGTAAAAAAGTTTGCCGTCATCGATATGAATCAGTTTATGAATGAGGATATCCTGAAGCATTATAAGGATGACCTTGATGAAAACATGACGGAGTTCGACCACCTNNGAGCGAAAGCCCTCCACGACCAGCTTGAGACTTATTACGTACCCAATATACGGTTCGAGGAAATCGACATTTATTTTAAGAAAATACTGGCGGGAATATTGCGCAAATTTTCATAGAAAGCGTAGAAGGCCTGAAAAACAGATAATTGCAGGTATGGCAAAGTCCTGATGCTTCCTCCGCATCGGGACTTTGCCTTTTTTTATGATATAATCTATTATGGAAAAAATCAGTAGCATGAGGGAGGACTGATGTTGGACGAATTGCCTCCGATCGAAAGAAGAGTTCTTAGGCCAGGACATCTAAAATGTTGTTGGAATAAGGATCTTTTGACGCAGATGCGTCCTGGTTCGACCCTGATGCTTCCGTAGCTCCTTCCGCACTTGAGGTCCCCTTTGATTGCTGGGCTTCAATCCTTTGAATCTGGATCTCCAGCTGCTGGATCTGCGTTTGGATAACTTCAATTTGCTCCTGCTTGGTTTGTGCATCTCCGTCGCCGGCATTTATTTTTGTGATTTTTGTTTGAAGTTTTGTAATTTGGGTCTTTAACTGCTCGACTTTGTTTTGGTTAGTGGTAGTCGATGTTGTGCTGGATACGGATGAAACGGATAAACTGCTCATTTTGATACCTCCCAAAGTTATTTACTTCTTCATTCGGAGATAAAAATAAAATAATTAGGGAAAGATAGAAATCTTCACTAAAACTACACAAAATCAACACATTAGAGATTATGACCAGAGAAAAATAATTACCAAAAATCTGCCAAATAAATTTTTACTTACATATCCACCCAGAATTGTGATAAAATAATATTGCAACGTGTAGTTCTGACGGACGTAAATCCTGTTGTCAGCGCTGCATGTTTTTTAGTTTGCGGGGAAAGGGAGTGAAACGCAAATGAATATAGTGAACGAACCGGTTCGCCATCGTCAATTTGGCCCGGGGACGATAACCGGACAGACTTTGACGACGGTTACAGTAGAATTTTGTGAAGAGCATGAGACTAAAAAGTTTCAATATCCTTTCGCATTTGAAACATTTTTGGAGTTAAGCAATCCTGCCGTTAAGCTGAAGATGGAAGACGAACTGCGGGAAAATCGAAAGCAGAAAGAATTGGAGCGGCAGCGTCTTGCGGAGGAAGAGGAACTCCGTCAGGAGGAAATGCGCCGTATCCTCCTTGAATTGAAGCATAAGGCAGTCAAAAATCCATCATCTTCAAAGAAATCAAAGGCCAAGCCAAAAGCAAAAGAGTAACCTGCTCACCAATTGAGCGCTGATGAATATTTTAATATACTGGCGGGAGTAATCCGCAATGAAAAAACCGGATGCTTTGGGATCTGAAATCCCTGATCTGGTTTTTAGCATTATTTTCTTTGCTGTAAAGCAGGAGGGCACTCCTGCTTTTTCCTTTATAGGAAGATATAAGCTTTTGTGATAAAATAATGGGGGCGTATAAATGTTCGGTAAATGAAAGATTTATACGGTGCAAAAAAGATGGAGTATATGGTATTGTAGTTTTGAAGCTTTTTTTCAGTGGACCAGAGGATATGCCATATGGATCGGTTTAAAACCTGGGCGGGGAAAATAAAAAAATATGGAAGGTTTAAGTTCAGAAACATACTGGTTCTGACTTTTATCATCGTCGTATGCATTCTGACGACTGTGATTATTACCCTGTCCTCAAATTTTTTCAGAGAAGTAATGACCAATAACCTGATCGAATCCGCCCAGGGCAATCTTTTAAAGTCCATTGAAACGCTTGAAATAAAGCTCCAGGATATCTACCAGATCTCCTATGGCATATCCAGCAATCAAAGGCTGAAAGACATCCTGACAGAGCAGAATGACGGCGCTGATATGCGGGTCCAGGACCAGAATGAAGTGAGAACGATCCTATTGAGCTATTGCCGCCTTGTGGATTACATATATTCCGTCAATGTTTTCAAGGATGGCTACAACAACGCTTCCAACAGGTTTCAGTTTGACAAGCTGGAGGATACCATAGGGTTCGGGGTAAGCGATTACAGGCTTTTTGAAGATTATTTTTGCAATGAGAGAAATGCGTTTTATACCTATAAGGAAGGGATGTATTTCAACAAATATTACAATTCTTTTTTAGACATAC
>DLFX01000366.1 GCA_002482405.1 Firmicutes bacterium UBA7709
AAGCGCCGCAGGCTGGCTTCGATCCCGCCAATAATGACCGGTGCGTCTTTATACGCTTCCCTCGCCCTTCCGCTGTATACGATGACAGCGCGGTCCGGCCGTTTTCCTGCCTTTCCCCCTGGGGAATAGCTGTCGGTCTTGCGCCTGTGCTTGAACACGGAATAGTGGTTCACCATGGAATCCACATTTCCCGCATTGATCAGAAAGCCCAGCCTCGGTTTCCCGAACCGTTTGAAATCATCGGCGCTTCTCCAGTCCGGCTGCGCCAGGACCGCAACCTTATATCCGCGGCTTTCCAGCACTCTGCCGATGATGGCCGNNCCGCCACCTTATAGCCGCGGCTTTCCAGGACCCGGCTGATGATTGCGGTTCCAAAAGAGGGATGGTCAACATAAGCATCGCCTGTCACCAGAACGAAGTCAGGCTGGTCCCATCCCCTCTCCCGCATTTCTTTCATTGTCACCGGTAAAAATGTCATGGACTATCTGCTTCCTTTGTCATATGGTACCGCCACCGCCTTGGGCGCCTGAGAGGACTTGGAGCTGAACGCCAGCACGATGAGGGTCGCGATGAAAGGAACCATTTTATAGATATCGCTGGGAATATTCGCCGTCGCCAGGATCGGAATGACCGAAAAAGCCGACGCGACAGTCTTCATCAGCCCGAAGAAGAATGCGGCGAACAGCACCCGCAGCGGCTTCCACTGTCCGAAGATCATGACGGCCAGAGCCAGGAATCCGTATCCCGAAACGGTTTCATTAAAGTTCGTCGATGTGGGTATTACGAAAACCAGCCCGCCTAAACCGGCCAGCCCGCCGGAAATCATAACGCCGGCATAACGCATTTTATAGACGTTGATGCCGACAGAGTCGGCGGCATGGGGATGTTCGCCGCAGGCTCTCAGGCGCAAACCGAATTTTGTCTTATACAGTACGATCACAGCGACTACCAGGATGACAAATCCGATGTAAGTCGTGATATACGCATTTTGGAAGAACAGCCCTCCGATCACCGGAATATCGCCCAGCACGGGGACCTTGGGGATCCGGAAGGTGTTGATGAAATTGATCTGCTGAACCCCGTTGGTCTGGATCATTCTCGCCGAAAAGATGGCGACGGCCGGAGCGAACATATTCAGCGCGGTACCGCTAATGATCTGGTCCGCTTTCAGATTGACGGCGGCATACGCGTGGAGAAGGGAGAATATCATCCCCGTTACCGTCGCGACAACGATCGCCAACAGCAGCAGCGGCTGTCCGCTCATGGAGCCTTCCATCTGATTGATGAAAAAGATGCTGGTAAACGCTCCCATGATCATCATTCCATCCAGCGCGATGTTGGTGACGCCGCTTCGTTCGGTGAACACGCCGCCGAGGGCAACGATCAGCAAAGGAATGGAGAAAAACATGGTCTGCTGAAATACGAGAAACAGAATACTCATTCTCTGTCGCCTCCTTCTCCTGTCGCCGCGGTCTTGCCGACTCTCGCGGCCTTCCGCTCGCTCCGGTATTTAAGGAACCGGGGCAGCAGCTGCCGGAATACCAGTGAAAACGCGCTGAAATAAATGATGCACGCAATGATGATATCGATGACTTCCGGCACAAAATCCAAAGTCTGCAGATAGTTTCCGCCCAATGTGATGTAAGAAATAAAGAGTGCGGAAAATATGATGCCGATGGGATTTGACAGACCCAGCAGAGCGACGGGGATTCCGTTGAAGCCTTCCGCCGCAAGAACGTCCACAACCTTGATGCGCCTGCCTCTTGCTCCGGACAGGTAGAGCAGGCCGCCGCCCAGGCCCGAGAGCATTCCCGCAATGACCATGGACAGCACGATGTTCCGCTTGTCGTTGATTCCGGCGTATTTGCTGGCATGAGGATTGAATCCGCAGGCCTTCAGTTCATATCCGAAGGTCGTCTTATTCAAAATGATATATATGACGATTGCGATAGCGATTGCGATCCATATCCCGCAGTTTACCGTGGATTGATCCTTCACAGAACCTACCGTAGTATAAAAGACGTGGTCAAGCCCGCCCTTCGGCAAAACGGCGGATTCGGCGACATTCATGGATAAACCTTTTGTAGAATCATAGATATAAAGCTTGACCAGATGATTGGCCATATACATTCCGATATAGTTCATCATGATCGTGGCGATTACTTCGTGAACGTTGAGATATGCTTTCAGCAGCCCCGGAATCAGCGCCCACAGGCCGCCTATGAGAGCAGCCCCGATCAGCGCTACGATCCAGTGCAAGGGAGCGGGGAGGAACGTCCACTTTACGCCGATGTAAACGGCGGCAAAACCTCCCATGATAAACTGTCCCGCGGCCCCGATATTGAACAGCCCTGTCTTAAACGCAAAGCCGACGGATAAACCTGTCAGGATCAGCGGAGTGGCAAAGTACAGCACCTGGCCCAAGCCTTTTGCCCCTGTGCTGAATCCGCCTTTCAAAATGATTCCGAATCCATCCACCGCCTGGTCCGCGTTGCTGATCAGCAATATGATAAAACCGAACAGCAGGCCCACGATTATGGATAGGATAGACGCGTAAGCGTTGTTAAAGCCATCGCTAACCAGCAGATTTTTCAATTTATTCATAGGTTGGCCACCTCGCTTCTCTTGGAGCCGGCCATATAAAGCCCCAGCTCCTGCACTGTGATTTCATCCGGCTTCAGGTCGCCGACGATTTCTCCCTCGTATATGACCAGGATGCGGTCGCTGACGTTCATGACCTCGTCCAGCTCAAGGGAGACCAGAAGGACCGCCTTCCCTTCATCCCGCTGTTTGACGAGCTGTTTATGAATATATTCGATGGCGCCGACATCCAGTCCTCGGGTCGGCTGAACCGCGATGAGGATCTCAGGATCCAGATCGATCTCTCTGGCGACGATGGCTTTCTGCTGGTTTCCGCCGGACATGCTGCGCACGACGGTTTTTGCTCCCTGTCCGCTTCTGATATCAAAATCTTCGATCAGCTTGTTGGCGTATTGATAGGCCTTGTCAAACCGGATAAAGCCGTTATGCTGAAATTCCGGGGTAAAATACCTCTTCAGCATCAGATTATAGGACAGATTGTAATCCAGAATCAGCCCGTCTTTATGGCGGTCCTCGGGAATATGGCTCATTCCCGCCACGTTGCGCTTCCGAACGCTGGTTTTTGTGATATCCTGGCCTCCAAGGAGGATCTGCCCGCTTTCAATGGGCGCGAGCCCCGTGAGGGCATATACCAGCTCGGACTGGCCGTTGCCGTCGATCCCGGCAATGCACACGATTTCCCCTTTCCTGACGGTAAAAGAAACGTCGTTCACCGCCTTCTTCGTGCTGTTTTTAGAACCCACAACCAGATTTCTAACCTCAAAGTCCGCCGCACCCGGCTTGCACTCGCCTTTTTCCACGGCAAAATTGACCTTGCGGCCCACCATCATCTCAGACATTTCTTCCTTCGAGGTATCCGCGACGGAAACCGTACCGATGTACTTTCCTTTTCTGAGAACGGTGCAGCGGTCCGCTACCGCTTTGATTTCGTTGAGTTTATGGGTGATAAAGAGGATCGATTTTCCCTCGTCAGACAGGTTCCTCATGATCTTCATGAGCTCCTCGATCTCCTGGGGCGTCAAAACCGCCGTCGGCTCGTCAAAGATCAGTATTTCATTGTCCCTGTAGAGCATTTTCAATATTTCCACACGCTGCTGCATTCCTACCGTGATATCCTCGATCAAGGCGTCCGGATCCACCATCAGGCCATACCGGTTTGAGAGCTCTACGACCTTCTCCCTGGCCGCGTCCATCTTCAGGATGCCGTGCTTTGTCGTTTCAACGCCCAGTATGATATTCTGCAGCACCGTAAAGTTATGAACCAATTTAAAATGCTGATGCACCATGCCGATGCCCAGCGCCAGCGCCCTGCGCGGCGACCGGATGTCCACCGGCGCGCCCTCCAGCGCCACCGTGCCCTCATCCTGCCGGTACATGCCGTAGATGATGTTCATCAGCGTGCTCTTGCCCGCGCC
>DLFX01000199.1:0-3435 GCA_002482405.1 Firmicutes bacterium UBA7709
GCTTTGCGTCCCGTTTCAGCTCTATGATTTTACCGTCCTTGCCCTTGATTTTGTTGACGATGGCATCGGCCTTTTCTCTCTCTGGAATTCTGGATTGCCCGGTATTCCGATCGCCCCATACCGCGCTGAAGCCGCCGAATTCAGCATGAATGGTATTGTAATCCCTGGGAATAAACTTCTTTATTTCCTCTTCTCTCTTTATGATCATGGCCAGGGTCGGAGTCTGAACACGCCCCGCGGACAATTGAGCATTGTACTTACAGGTCAGCGCTCTCGTAACGTTCATGCCCACCAGCCAGTCGGCTTCCGCCCGGCTCTGAGCGGAATGATAAAGGTTGTCATATTCCGACGCCTGCTTTAAATGAGCAAAGCCCTCTTTGATGCTCTTATCCGTCTGGGAGGAAATCCAGAGCCGCTTGACCGGTTTATGAAAGCCGACCTTCTGAATGATCCAGCGGGCCACCAGCTCTCCTTCGCGGCCGGCGTCGGTGGCAATGATAAGCTCCGTGACCTCGGGGCTCTTCATCAGATTTTTTACGACGTTGAACTGTTTCCCCGTCTCCTTGATCACGACCAGATCCATCCGATCGGGCATCATCGGAAGAGTTTCCAGGGACCACTTCTTGTATTGCTCTCCGTAATGCTCGGGGTCGGCCAAGGTCACCAAATGCCCCAGCGACCATGTTACTATATATTTAGGCCCTGCGATGTGGCCGTCCTTTGCATTCGTGCAGCCAAGCACACGGGCAAGCTCACGGCCCACAGAGGGTTTTTCCGCCAATACTAATATCTTTCCCATTTTTGCTCCTTTGAAGATCGANNGCATTCGCAGATATTATACCATAATAAGCCTTGCATACTCGAAATTTATATATTATAATTGGCGTATGGTTGAAATTTACATCAGTCATGGGTTAATTATTTTTGACAACACTTCTTTGATTTATTTAGAGGGCGGTGTCTCTGATTTTGAAATCCAAATAAAACAAAGGAGGTTAGTGTTATGGCTGACAAAACGATTACATGCAAAGATTGCGGAGCGGAATTTACCTTTACTGAAAGCGAACAGGAATTCTACAAGGAAAAGGGATTTGACAACGAGCCGCAGAGATGCCCTGAATGCAGAAAAGCAAGAAAACAGCAGAGAAATAACAGAGGCAATGGAAACAGATATTAATAATAGTTTTACTTTAAGCAAATGAAGGTGGATTTTTAATCCACTTTTATCTTTATTAAAACCCATAGGAGGTGTTTGATATAAGCAATAATAAAAATGAACTGCAAATCAACAATGAAATACGTGATAAGGAAATCAGACTGATCGATGCGGACGGAACGATGTTGGGAATTGTACCGACTTCAGAAGCATTGGAATTGGCCTTTCAAAAGAATCTGGATTTAGTGAAAATATCCCCTAATGCAGTGCCGCCCGTATGCAAAATAGTTGACTACAATAAGGCCATGTACGAAAAATCCAAAAAGGAAAAGGAAGCGAAGAAAAGTCAGAGGCTTGTGACCCTTAAGGAAGTAAGGCTGTCGCCAAAGATAGAAGAGCACGATTTGGATTTTAAAGTGAAGAACGCTAATAAGTTTTTAATGGAGGGCAATAAAGTAAAGGCAAGCATCCGATTTAAGGGCAGACAGCAAAAATACACCGATGATGGGTACGAAGTGCTTTCGAGATTTGCCGAGTCGCTCAAGGAAGTAAGCGGTATTGACAAGGCGCCTTCCCTCGAGGGAAGAATCATGAGCGTTATTTTTNNAAAAAGCCATAAGTTGCCTTTTCTTTTATGTTGTGGTATAATAAGTATATTACAAAAGGAAGTAGCTAATGGCGCGGGCCGTTTAGTAAATAATTAAAGACTTGTTGACTCTTGTAATTTTTATTGCAGGAGTTTTTTATTATATGATTGGAAGCCAGAGGAGGGAAAAATGAGAACCGCACTTAATCTATTAAATAAAATTGTCGATTTGGGATATGATCAGCAGAAAACCCTTATGCAGATAGATAAGATTCTGGATAAAAAGCTGGGGATAGAAGGGCGTAAACCGCTGTCCGACGAAGAGCTGCCCGACCCGATCTATGATGATATACTGGGGATTTTCAAGCAGAAGCAGAAAAATTCAATAGGATCAGCACAATAAAAATACTTAACTTGATAAGGTGAAAAATGTTTTTTGAAAAATTAAATCTCATCATGCCCATTCGAGAGGCATTGAAAGCGGAAGGGTACGTAAAACCCACCGACATACAGCAGCAGGCCATTCCTCCGCTCATGGACGGCAGGGATCTGGTCGGATGCGCCCAGACCGGAACCGGAAAGACTGCCGCCTTTGCAATTCCGATTTTGCAGAAGCTGGCTTTGGAAAAAAGGGAGCCCGGNNCCCGGATCGCCGAGAAGGATCAAGGCGCTCATATTGACGCCGACGCGGGAGCTGGCCGTCCAAATCGGGGAGAGCTTTTCGACCTACGGCAGGAATCTCAGGCTGAAAACCTTTGTGATCTATGGCGGCGTCGGTCAAAAGCCCCAGACGGACGCACTCAAGGCGGGGATCGACATACTGGTGGCGACTCCGGGCAGATTGCTCGATCTTGTAAACCAAAAGTTCATCAATCTCCATCACGTGCAGTTTTTCGTGCTGGATGAAGCGGACCGGATGCTGGACATGGGAATGGTAAACGACGTGAAAAAAGTCATCGCGCAGCTGCCTCAGAGGAGGCAGAACATGCTGTTTTCGGCCACAATGCCGGCGGAAATCACAAAGCTCGTGGACTCCCTCTTATCAGATCCGGTAAAGGTGGCGGTGACGCCGGTCTCTTCAACCGTGGATATCATCGACCAGGCCGTCTATTTCGTGGAGAAAAAGGACAAGAAGCTGCTTCTGATCCACCTTTTAAAGGACCGGTCCGTCGAATCGGCGCTGGTGTTCGCGCGCACAAAGCACGGCGCGGATATGATCGTCAAAAACCTTGTGAAGGCGGGAGTGCAGGCCCAGGCGATCCACGGGAACAAATCCCAGGGGGCCCGGCAGCAGGCCTTGAACAATTTTAAGGAGAGGAAGACCAGGGTCCTTGTGGCGACGGATATCGCGGCAAGGGGAATTGACATCATCGAGCTGTCCCATGTGATCAACTACGACCTGCCCAATGTCCCCGAGACCTATGTCCACCGGATCGGCAGGACCGGAAGAGCCGGGCTGGGAGGCGTGGCTCTTTCCTTTTGCGACGCGGAAGAAAAGCCCTTGCTGAAGGACATTGAAAAGCTCATAAATAAGAAGATCCCCATCGTGGAGGATCATCCATATCCGCAGGCAATACCGGAGCCTGTGGAAGAGACGCCAGCCCCGAAGAAAACCGGCGGCAGACGGCGCAGACCGAGAAGGAACGCTCATCTTTAAGAAAAGGTGAACGGCGGTTTTGATCTGTTTTAAAAG
>DLFX01000199.1:3476-4410 GCA_002482405.1 Firmicutes bacterium UBA7709
GCATCCTTCCTCAATGCTATCATAGTATTCTTTGAAACGGGGGTCGGAAACATACATTTGCGCCAGTTCAAGATGGGCTTCCTTTGAGTAGTGCGTCCAGGAATATTCCAGCCATGCTTTATGCATCTCACATACCTGCTGCGCAAGTTCACCGGAGGGATCTCCCTGCTCAAAGGCAATTTTTAAGGACTCGTTTATCTGCATGGAGAGCTTCTGCCATGCCTCATATTGATCGGCAGTTAATTTCATCATTTTGGCATTGCTGCCGTCTATAACCGCATCCCCAAACCTCTTCCGAATTTCTTTCCCATATTGCTGTTCGTTTTTTTCAATCATTTTCTGCTTAAAGCCTTCAAATTTTTCTTTGTCGCTCATTTTAATTTCTCCTTTCAATGCGGCGATAGTTTTTTCGACATTGACAATAAGCAGTTCCAATTGCTCCTTTTTTGCCTTTAGTGTCGATAGATGGCCTTGCAGCGCCGCAGATCCATCATAGTTTTTTGACTGCACAATATTTTTGATTTCATTCAGCTGTACTCCCAGCTCCCGGTAAAATAAGATTTGCTGTAACAAATCCACTTCCTTTTGACCGTACACCCTGTATCCGTTAGTGCTTACCCGCCGCGGTGACAGCAAGCCGATCGCGTCATAATATCGTAAAGTTCTCGTGGTAATTCCGGCTAACTTAGCCAGCTTATCGATACTGTATTCCATGTTCTGCTCCTTCCTGTTGTATAATTGAAGTATAAACCTTTACGCAACGTAAAAGTCAATAGATTTTTTGCGATTTTCTTTCATCCTGTTATACTTTAATCGCTTTGAGGGCCGCGTCAAAGGCTCTAAAGTAGACCTTAGTATAGTAGCAATGCATGAAGATTTTAATTAAGATATATGTAATTAGGTTCTTTTATTGTGGCAGAAATCAGCAAAAATC
>DLFX01000199.1:4424-12713 GCA_002482405.1 Firmicutes bacterium UBA7709
GTTGCCAGCAAGCCGATTACCCATTGATATCAAGGGGCTTACGCCGGAAATGAAAGCAGAGCTTGAATCAAGAATCCTGGAATTTGAAAAGGATTATGAACCGGCTACGTCCAAAGGCGGTGGGGGATATGTTCCCAAAATCCAAAAAAGGGATTATTTGATCGCAGGTATTGTCAACGGAATAATCGTAATTTACTTCATAATCGCTATGGCACTGTAGAGGAAGAGGTGAAAAAATGGCAAGTTCAAACGCCAAGATTCAGAACGAAGTTTATTTCAGTCTTTTGCCCGTTAAAAAAAGGGAGCGCACCTATGGGATGTGGGATCTTATGGCCGTTCAAATCTGTTTCGGCATAGCGGCCTGGTTCTTTTTGACGGGAGCCCAGACGGGCATGCTTTTGCCGGCAAGAGAAGCCATCCCGACGATTTTGTTCGGAAACTGTATTCCTATCTGCCTGATTGCATTCATTGGAATCGCCTCGTCGCGTTACGGGGTAGAACAGCTGACGGTTTCTTCCGGCATTTTCGGTCAAAAAGGCTCTGTCCTGATGCTCATATTCTATATGGTGGCCTGTTATCCCGCACTGGCTGTCGCAACTCTGATGTTTGGCCAGAGTGCGACGAAGTTTATCAAACAGTTAAACGGGCCGGCAGTTTTAAGCTCTGAAACATCGGGTGTCGTGATTTTAGCCGTGGCGGCTTTAATTATCGGTGTCTATATCGCGTTTCTTGGGCCAAATGCTCTGAGATGGTTTACAAGATTGTCCGCGATTTTTATGATGCTGATCATTGCGGCGCTGATCGTTTATATCTTCAAATATTATGGAATTTCAAACATATGGAATGCGGAACCCGCGGAGCCCTATGTCTTTGAAGGAAATCCGGAGTTGGGTACGGCATGGAGCCGGGCGACAGCTTTGGAGGTAAATGTCGGGCTCGGATTGTCCTGGGGGTTCTTCTTCGGACAATGGACCAGGCTTGCCAGAACGGAAGGAAACGGCTATCACGGCTGCATGTGGGGATGGGGCGTGCTGGCGGCCGTAGCAGGCGTATTTGCCGCCTTTACCGCACTGGCCATCGGCGTTTATGATCCTACCCTCTGGATCGTTCAGGTGAGCAATGAGGTAGGGAACAACGTGCTTTCCATAATCGGGTTGCTGCTGATGGCAGTGGCAAATGTAACCTCTGTCGCAACGCTTGTATATCCTGAAGCGATCAGCATCCGGGCCAGGTTTCCCAAGATTGGATGGGTTGCGGCGTTGGCTCTTGGCTCAATCCCGACGCTGTTCCTGCTGTTCCCGTCGGTTTATTACATGATCAGCAAGGTGTACGCGATCATCGGGCTATTGACCGGCATCTATTCCGCTATCGTCGTTTCGGATTTCCTGTTCATCAGCAAGGGAAAGTTCAGAATCAGGGAATTCTTCAGCACGAAAAACGGATATCAGTATGCGAATGGCTGGAATCCGGCGGCCCTGATCGCAATTGCGGCAGGATTTATTACATACCTCTCCATTCTGAATCCGCTGACATGGACCAGCGCAACGGGGTTGTTCCCTTACATCAGCGCAGGTCTGCCAACGTTTTTTATCACTGCAATCGTATACACGGTTCTGATGAAAGCCTGGATTGTCAAAAAGTATAAAATCCCGTTTGTCAACGACATGGAGATCGAAGGGGAGCAGAAGCTCTGAGAATATAAATCACGCTGAGGCCTTAATTGCACATATTAAGGCCTCAGTTATCCGAAGGGAATAAAAGCGCATGGCGGAAAAGAAAAAGGATGAGTTGACGGGTGTGATTTTCGACATCCAAAGGTATTCGCTGCATGACGGCGAAGGGATCAGAACCCTCGTATTTATGAAGGGCTGCCCGCTGAAATGCCTGTGGTGCAGCAATCCGGAATCACAGGACGTCAGAATTGAAATCGGCTCTGTTTCAAAGGAATGCGTCGGGTGTGGAAAGTGTTTCGAAGTCTGTCCACAGAAAGCGGTCCTGCTGCCGGATTATTCCATAGACAGGGGCAGGTGCAGCGATTGCATGGAGTGCGCGAAAGTATGCGCGGTGAAATCCAAGAGGATCATAGGGCGCGCCGTTACGGTTGACCAGCTGCTTGAAACGGTTGAAAAGGACCGCATATTCTTTAAAAATTCCATGGGCGGGGTTACGGTCGGCGGCGGCGAGCCTGCCTTTCAAAGCAAATTTGTGTCCGCGTTTTTAATAGCCTGCAAAGGGGTCAACCTGAATACCAGCGTTGAAACCTGCGGCTGCGCGCCCTGGGATATCTTCGCCGAAACGGTTCGATACGCGGATGTGATACACTTTGACGTCAAACATATGGATCCAGACAGGCACTTGGAGCTGACGGGGGCAAGGAATGAGATCATATTGGAAAATCTGAGAAAAATCAGCGAACTCCAGGAAGTCATCGTTCGAATTCCGGTGATTCCGGGCATGAATGACGACGATGAAAACCTGCGTCACACCATAAGCTTTGCTTCCGGGCTGAAGAGGGTGAGCCGGATCGAATTGCTGCCATTCCACACCTTGGGATATGGGAAATATGACCTGGTGGGAAAGGAAAACAGCCTGGGGGAAATGAAACCCTATACAAAGGAGCAGAAAGCCCAATTGGCTGAACGTGTCGGAAAAATGCCGGCAAATGTTGAAATCAGGCTTATGTAAATATTACATTTGATGCAATTTGTTCGAAATCATGTATAATATCAGTATATTGATTATGCGTGAAGCAGGAGGCTGCATGAATGGATAGCAACAGTTTCATCAATCAGGATGAGTTATATTACCTAAATCAGATGATTGCCGATTTATATGCAGAGGATAACAAGGAAAACGCTTTCAGAGGTTTTTTGGTGAATCTGAAAAAGCTGGTATTCTTTGAAAAGGGGGACGTCTACTTCTATCACCTCGGCAAAGAAAACTTCAAATTCAACACGTTTATTCATGTGGACTGGAATGAAAATGATTTAAACAGCTACCTGTACACATACGGATCCATGGATGACGTTCTGCCCCTGATTGCGACAAAACAGCCCATCATGTTTCGAAGCTCGGATGTATTCATCAAAGCCGAACGCGAAAAGACGCAATATTACAATGAACTGATCAACACCGCCGGAATGCAGCATTCCATCGAAGGCAACATATACGTGGGGGATGAGGGCTATGTAGGCGGGATTGGGATCCACCGGTCCGACGCCTATTCCGATTTCGATCAGAAGGAGCTTGAAGTTTTAAGATTTGTCCGGCCGCACCTCGCAAACATCGCCAAAGAATTTTGCGAAGCCCAGGATGAAAAGAGCGATTACTTCAGCGGGATTCCGCTTTTGAAAAACATACAGGACATTGGAATCTGCATTTTGGACTATGATCTGAACATCGTCGAATCGAATTTTGAGCAGAATTCGTTTTTATCGGCACAGAATAAGGAGGAGCTGTTCAAGAGCCTGCTGATACTCTGTGAAAGCCTCAAAGATAAGCTGATCAGAGGTGAAAACAGCAAAAGCGGTGGGAACGAACGGGTGAAAAGCAAGGTGGGCGTCGGCGAAAATTCCTATTTCGTGGACATCACCTTTTCCGACAGCGATAGAAAAGAGGCCGTGAAGTTTGTGGCTGTCATCTATGATTACGGCACGATCATATCGAACATGATGATGGAAATAAACGGCCAATATAATCTGACATCCCGTGAAAGCGAGATCCTGCAATATGTCATGAATGGTTACAGCAATCAGGAAATATCCCGCATGCTATACATTAGTATACCTACCGTGAAAAAGCATCTGACGAGTATATATAATAAAATGGGCATCACCGGAAAAAGCCAGATCTTAAATACAATACTGTAGAGATAGGTATACCTTTGAAGGGGGGCCGGCCACTCCCGCCGGGGCCGGAACCGCCGACGGATAAAACAAACTATACTTTCAGTCAATATCTTTTCCCTGAAAATCAGAGTACAATAATTTAAACTTAATATCATTGACAGAGAGCAAGAAATACCTGCTCGGATTGGAGGGTTATAAATGGAGGAGAAACTGTGCTGCGGCGGAGAGATCACACAGGATTCAAAATCGAGATATCCGCGTATCAACCATCTGCTGGATCGATTCTTTGATATACGTCCTCAGTTATGCATCGAAAGAGCTGAGATCTACACGAAATCATTTAAAGAAACCGAGGGAGAACATGAAATAATCCGCCGGGCAAAGGCGTTTAAGAAAACATGCGAGGAGAAGAGCATCGTCATTTACGACGAAGAGCTGATCGTCGGGGGAGCCGCGACCGTTCCAAGGGCGGCGGTTTTTTGCCCGGAACATTCCGCCAGCTGGCTGAAGGACGAACTGGATGAACTGCCCACGAGAAAACAGGATCCATACGATGTCAGCGAGGAGCAGAAGGAAACCCTCAGGGCGGAGATTTTTCCGTACTGGCTGGATAAGGATATCAGCAACCGCTGGCTGCATCAAATCCCGGAGGAAGTCAGGGAAATCGCGGTAAAGACCGGAATCATCGACATCGAGATCAAAACTCAAAGCGGTCCCGGTGAAATTTCCCCAGGGGTAAAAAAGGTTTTGACAAAAGGTTTTAAGGGGATCAAGCAGGACGCGGCAGCGGAGCTTTCAAAGCTGGATCCGGTGGACCCGGAAAGCTATGCCAAAATCAATTTCTATAAAGCGGTGATCCTCTGTATGGACGGAATCATGGCTCTGGCGGGAAGGTATTCCGCCCTGGCCAAAGAGATGGCGGCGATGGAGGAAAACGCCCAGAGAAAAGACGAGCTGACGACGATATCGGAAAACCTGAGCTGGGCGCCGGCCAATCCCGCGAGAAATTTCTGGGAAGCGCTGCAGGCGATGTATATTCTTCAAATAGGCTGTTATCTTGAGGCAAACGGCCCTTCCTATTCTCCCGGCAGGGTGGATCAGCTGTTTTTCCCCTATTACCGCAAGGACGTTCAGGACGGCCGGTTGACCGAGGATCAGGCGCTGGAGCTGATAGAGTGCCTCTACCTGAAATTTGCGGAAAACACGTGGTTCCTGAGCACGAACGCATCGATGTATTTCGCCGGATATCAGCCTTATGAAAACGTCTGCGTCGGCGGGGTGACCAGAGACGGAAAGGATGCGACAAATGAATTGTCCTATCTGTTCCTGACTGCAAAGATGGAGGTAAGGCTTCACGCTCCCTCTCTGTCCGTAAGGGTGCACAATCAGTCTCCCGAAAGGTTTTTGTCCGCGGTGGCCGAACTCGCCCAGGTCGGCACAGGTTTTCCCGCGCTCCACAACGACGAGGTCACGATCAAAATGATGCTGATCAACGGTGCGAGCATTGAAGACGCGAGGGATTATTGCCTTGTGGGATGCGTCGAACCCTATATTCCGGGCAAAATGTCGAAATGGACCGACGGCGGCCACTACAATTACGGATCTGCGGTTGAAATGGTGCTGACAAACGGACACAGCATCATGAATGGCAATAGGCTGCTGGGAGTTCAGGCCGGAGATCCCTCCGAGATGGATTTTAACGAATTCAAGGAGGCGGTGAAGAAGCAGCTGGCGTTCTTTATCAAGAATATCGCAACGGCGTGCCATATCTGCGAAGGTTTGCACGAGCAGTTCACCCAGTATCCCTTTATGTCGGCTACCATTGACGGCTGCATTGAAAGCGGCAGGGATATCACTTCAGGAGGAGCCGAATTGACGATAGGGCCGGCGTTTATCGGCACCGGCATCGCCGACCTGGCAAACTCCCTGTCGGTCATCAAGGAATTTGTATACGATAAGAAAGCGATCAAGATGGAAGAGCTGGTTGAAGCCATCCGCAACAACTTCAGCGGATTTGAAAATATGAAGTCCATGATCGAATCCAACGGAAGGTTCTACGGCAACGACGATGACTTTGTGGACGACTTTGTAAGAGAGATGACGGATTACGCATACCGGCAGATCATTCAATACAAATCGTTCAGAGGGCCGAACTATATCTCCGGATTGTATCCTGTGGCCTCCCACGTTCCGCACGGACTGGTGGTTTCCGCGCTGCCCTATGGCCGGCTGGAGGGAACGCCTCTCGCCGACGGATGCTCGCCGAAGAGCGGCACAGATGTCAACGGACCCACTGCGGTGCTTAAATCCGTATCGAAGATCAATCACGAATCCCACGTCGCGGGAACGCTTTTGAATGTGAGATTGGACCCCGTCACGTCCAAGGGAAGCGAAGGAAACGCGAGGATCGTGTCCCTGATCAAATCCTTTATCGATTTGGATATCTACCATATTCAATTCAATATTATTTCAAGCGACACCCTCAAGAGGGCGCAAAAAAATCCGAAGCAGTATAAATCATTAATCGTTCGCGTTGCGGGCTACAGCGCGTTCTTTGTAGAGCTGTGCGAAGAGATGCAGAATGATATCATCCAGAGAACGGTTCATACCGCATAGCGGAAAAAGGCATATTTCCTTTTATCCGCCCTATACGCTGCTTTCCTCCTTGGGCTTTTTGACGGCGTAGGGAAGATAGAGGATCAGGCAGGTGACCAGGAGAATTCCTTCCAGGGACAGGATATACCAGGGCCACGGCCCGAGAAAATCGATGAGGGACGGATCCTCCGGCTTTGCGCACAGGAACAGGTAATTTCCACCTGTCACAGCGTTTACGGCCGCCACAAACACGGCGTAGAGATTCGTGTAGAGAAAGACCTTCCCGATGGATTTCAAAGCGGGCCTGTATCCCCTGGCCGCGGTCATATAAAAGACGGCGATGACAATGCAGCCGTGACCGGCGAAAAAGTTAAAAAACATGAAGTGGGGAAACGGATAGTAGAGGTCCGGCGTGAGAAGCGCCTGCAGACTTCCGCCCAGTCCCAGGAAGTAAACCAGCTCAAAGACGGTTTTGTTTCCGCCGATCAGCATGGCAAAGGACAGAAACGCCACAATATCGCACAGTTGAAGCGGAAGGGCATAGTCCAGTGTGAACATGCCGGTGGCCAGGCACCAGAAGAGAGGCGCGATTTCATTCAGCAGCAGAAAGACTGCGAAGAACCAGCGAAAGTAATGGTCGACGGACCGCTTTTCCTTGCATTTTGAAAACCAGATGGTAAGGCCTGCAGTTAAAACTGTCAGAATTGCCAATGCGGCGATATGACTTGCGGAAAACTCCTGAAAAGGCGGCACGTTAATGCTGGCGCTGAAATAATCGCTCATATGATATCAATCGCTCCAATATAAAAATAATTCTTACCATACTATTAAATACCTTTTCCGAAGATAATTCCAGATAATATTAAAAAACCTGACCAAAAAAGCAACTCCTTTGAAGGGGGTTGCTTTTTTGGATTGATATTGAGGAGGAGAAAGAAAAAAGATCAGCGGAAAGGCTGCATCCTCATGAGAGGCGCAGCCCTGACCCTTATTGCGCTGGATTATTTAACGTCGTCCTTGGTGATTACGCTTACTCCGGTATCCACATTCTTATTTTCGATCGCTTCGCCTTTCAGGAGCTTGATGGCGGCTTCCATTCCGTCTTTACCCATCACGTCGGGGTTCTGAGCCATGGTGCAGAGGAGTGCGCCGTCGGAGATCAGGCCGAGGATCGTGTCGGATTTGTCGAAGCCGACGCCTACCACTGGTTTTTCGGAGGCCTTGATGGCGTTGCCGACTCCTACGGTGCCGCCTTCATTCGTGCCGAAGATGCCGACACAGCCCTGTGAAATAAAGTTAGCGGCGGCATCCTGGGATTTGGCGGCGTCACCTTCACAGAACTGGGTTGTGAGAATGTTGAAGCCGGAGCCCTCAAAGGCCGCGCGGAATCCCTCTTCCCGCAGCACGCAGGAGGTGGTGTCCGGTTTCACGTTGATGATGCCGATATCGCCGCCCGTGACGCCCTGAGTCTTGAGTTCCGCCAGCATCTGCTCGCCGGCGGTGGTTCCGGCCGCTTTGTTATCGGTTGCGAAAGTGGCTTCGCCGGGGAAGTTCGCGGGAGAGTCAACGTATACGATCTTCACTCCCTTTGAGGCCGCTTCTTCCAAAGCGGAAGAGATGGCGTCGGGACCGTTGGCCGCCAGCAGGATCACCTTTGCTCCGTCGGATACCGCGTTGTTTACCTTGTCGATCTGCTGGGCGTCATCCTTTTTGTCCGGAGCGCTCCACTTGTAATCTACGTAGTCGCTGTTGGCCGCGGCCACTTCCTGGGCGCCCTTGTTCACGTTCTGCCAGTGCTGATCCATCTGGTCCATTGTGATCAGGTAGACCTTTGCTTTTTCCGTTG
>DLFX01000324.1:0-1327 GCA_002482405.1 Firmicutes bacterium UBA7709
ATGGTATCATTGATGCAGCCGCCTCCGAAGGAGCAGGTATTCAAGATCTGCTTTTCAACGGAAGCGTCGCCCGTAAACAGATATAGCGCCAGGGGTTTCGGATGATCCACGATGTAATCGATGCATTCCCGGATGTCGACGTAGGGGATCATGGGAAGGATCGGGCCGAAGATTTCTTCCTGCATGATGGGGGAATCCAGGCTTACCTCATCCATCAAAGCCGGCTCCACAAACAGCCGTTCCCGGTCGGTTTTCCCGCCCAGAACGATTTTCCCGCTTCGGAGCAGCCCCGTGATCCGGTCAAAATGCTTTTCATTGATGATCGTATTCATATCCGACATGTCTCCGTCGGGAAAGAATTCTTTCAGAGCCGAACGATAGGCCTCAATAAAATCGTCTTTCCGGTCCCTGTGAATGAATAGGTAGTCTGGTTCCACGCAGGTCTGACCCGCGTTCAATACCTTGCCGAACGCGATCCGCCGCGCCGCAAGCCTGATGTTTGCCGTCCGGTCCACGATCACCGGGCTTTTCCCGCCGAGTTCCAGTGTGACCGGCGTCAGATGCTTCGCCGCTTTCTCCATGACCAAATGCCCTACCGTGGGACTACCGGTAAAGAAGATATAATCAAACCGTTCCTCCAGCAGCGCCGCGTTCTGCTCCCGGCCTCCCTCCACCACCGCGACATATTCGGGCGGATAGGTCTCGCCGAGGATTGCCGCAATAGCATGGCTGGTAGCGGGGGTATAGGCGGAAGGCTTTACCACAGCGGTACATCCCGCTGAAATGGCTCCTATCAACGGTTCCAGGCACAGCTGGATTGGATAGTTCCAGGGGGACATGATCAGCACCGTCCCGTAGGGTTCCGGCGATATAAAGGATCTGGACGGGAACTGTGCGAGAGGGGTAGGGACCCGTTTCTCCCTCATCCACGACTTCAGATGCCGTATGTGAAAGCTCAGCTCCGCGTGAACCATGCCGATCTCCGTCATATACACCTCCGACGGGCCTTTGTTCATATCCTTTTTCATCGCTTCATTCAATAGGTTTTCATGGCTCTGNNTCTCGTATCGCCCCGCTCAAAAAATTCCCTCTGCCCTTTGATCAAATCAGAAAAATCCATCTCTCAACCCCCTATATTTAGAAGCTTAAAGCTTTCCTTATTGGATCGATACAGTCTTTTGAACACCTCAAAATTCCTGTCATACACAAGTTTTACTCTCTCATCGGGCATAAAGCTTTGCTCCGGAATTATGTATTCCTTTACGGTCTCCAGATCGGGAATGATCCCAAGCCCCACGCCGATCACCGCCGCCGCGCCTACGGCCCC
>DLFX01000324.1:1344-8463 GCA_002482405.1 Firmicutes bacterium UBA7709
TCCCACAAACCGGATCGCGTCGGAGGTTCTTACCTTCTTCTCCTGGCATTCAAGCATCCACCTCAAATGATAGCAGACGCCTTCCATCACCGCCCGGATCAGCTCCGTTTTTCCGGTATCCAGCGAAATGTTGAAAAACATTCCCGCCGCGTTGGGATCCTCAAAGGGACACCGGTTCCCGTGAAGCCAGGGCGTAAAGATCACGCCGCCCGCTCCCGGCCCTATTTCACTGACTGTCTTCATCAGATAATCGTAGAGATTGATGTAAATGGCTTCCTGGGTTTCAGCCACGTGCTTTTTTTCCAGATATATCCCAATTTCATCCAGGGCCAGGTGGTCCTTCACCCATTCCAGGCATTTCCCCGCCGTTTCCATTTCCGCAAAATAATTGTAGCGGCCCCTCTGTGCTCCCACGATGGACGCGATCATTCTGAAAAGGTCCACCTTCTGTTTGTCCACCACCGTGGAGACCCACCCGGAAGTCCCGGAATAGATGTGGGTGTCTCCCGCTTCCACGCACCCCGCGCCGATTCCGATCAGCGTCGCATCCCCGCCGCCGCCGAATACCGGGATTCCCGGGGCCAGGCCCAGCTCCTCTGCCGCCTTTTGGGCAAGGCCTCCGACCTGATCCGTGGCCTTGATAATGCCGGGAAGGTGTTCCATCCGGACGCCGTTCATCCTGCAAAGCGCTTCGCTCCAGCCCTCTTTTCCCCTTCGGGTATCATACAGCAGGGTGGAAAAGGCGGAATCCTCCGTCATGACAAACCGTCCGGTGCACCTGTAGAGGAGGTATTCCTTTACATCCAGCCATTTATATACCCTTGAGAAGTTCTCCGGCTCATTTCGCTCAACCCACTTGTATTTCCAGACGGGATCCTTCACGCTGGTGGAAGCCGCTCCTGAAATCACCAGACTTTTCACAAGCTTNNAGCTTAAAAGCGTTTGATCCGGCGATCTGCAGTCCATGAGCCATACCTTCTTTTCGCTCCCTGACAGCCCGTTGATCCATGTAACTCATGGGCCTGCGGACCGGCACGCCGTTTTCATCGGCCAGCACCAACCCCTGCATCTGAGAGCAGAAGGATATCCCCGCTATTTGAGAGGGCATGACGCCGGAGTCCCCCAGCAGCTTTTCCGTGGTGGAGCACATGGCTCTCCACCATTCCTCCGCGTCCTGCTCCGCTCCTCCGTTTCCCGTCATATAAAGGCCGTAGCCCTGATGGGCGGCGGAGATCAGCTCAATTTTTTTACCGATTCCGAAGAGGCAGGTTTTCACCCCTGTCGTCCCGATATCGTAAGCGATCACATAGGTCATGCCATATCCATTTCCGGCGCTTTCGCGCCTGATCACTGCTTTCTATTTCTCGCGCTTCACTATTTGCTATGCGCAACCTCCGACCGGCTGAAAGTAAACGCCGACTCCAGAAATTTCAGCAGCTCCGAAGCCACTTTCTCATCGTCCTCCAAGACGTCCTCGCCAAAGTAGAGCTTTGCTCTCTCCCTGTAATAGCCGCAGCAATAGGAAAACTGCAGCATGGTAAGGAGATTGTCGAAGAAGAACGCGAAGAGCCTGGGATCGATGTCGTCCCTGATATCCCCGTCTTCCGCGGCCTTTGCGATAAACCCCGTATAGGTCCTGGAGGTCATGCCTTCGATTTCCGCCGCAAGGACCGGCGCAAACTTTTTGCCGCTCCCCGCCGTGATTTCATTATACATATTGATGTAGTTGCTGTGTTCCCTCGAGTGGTACTGCACCGCCCGGATCATCTTTTCCGCCCGGGTCAGGATCTTATCCTCCCCGGACATGACGTCCCGCAGCACAGACTCCAGGACGCCGAGACTCCTTCTGAGACAGGCCAGGAAAAAATCATCTTTGTCTTTATAGTATTTATACAGCACGCCTACGCTGATCCCCGCTTTTTGGGCGATCACATTGATGTTTGCCCCGTCCAGCCCCTTTTCGGCGAATTCGGCGATTCCCACCTCAAGGATCTCCACTATTTTTTCATCTGTCAGCTTCTTCAGCATCGCTCTCTTTCCTTCTTTACTTAACCATGGGATCACGTTTGGACAAATTCTCTCATTACTTTCCGATAGGGCCGCACTTGGACAGGACCCTCTCAAACCGCTCCAGCACATCGTCGATCATTTCCTCCGTATAGGCGGCGCTGGTATAAAGTCTGGAACCGGCCAGGGTCACAAGCCCTTCCGCCATATAGGCGGCTCCCATATGTTCCATTTCCTTTTGGCGGATGCCTGTTTGTTTCAACACTCCCGGAATCGTCCAGGGCTTCTTCCATTCGACACAGAAATGCATGGTGCCGGCGTTGTCCAGATGGCAGACAGAGCCTTGATTGAAGGCCACAAAAGGCAGACCGTATTTCCGGATCAACCCCTGAAGGCCTTTGGTCAGCCGGTCTCCCATTCGTCCGGCGGTTTCGCAGGCGTTTGTCCTCTCGATCTCACAGAGGGTATAGTATCCTGCCAAGCAGGATATGGGCGTTGCAGCCATCGTACCGCCGCACATCGCCTTGGATACCTTCTTGCCGGAGGAATCGAGCCCCGCGCCCAGATGCGCCATGCAGTCCTTATGTCCTCCGACCCCGCCTGCGCCGGGATACCCGCCTGCGATGATCTTTCCGAAAATGGTCAGATCCGGGTCCACGCCGAAATATCCCTGAGCCCCGCTGGGTCCGACCCGGAACCCTGTCACAACCTCATCGAAGATCAAAAGGGCTCCATATTCGCGGGCCAGCCGCTCCACTCCCTTGATAAAAGCTCTGGAAATGGGACGTGTGCCGCTTTCCGGCCCCAGCGGTTCGATATATACAGCCGCCGTACCCCCATCCAGCTTGTTCTTCTTCAGCTTTCTTTCCAGATCTTCCAGATCCCCCGGAAAGAATTCATCCGTATGCTTGAACACAAAGCCCGGCACTCCTTTTGACATCAGCCCTTTCGTGCCCGGCACCCGCATGCCGTAGGCAAGCTGGTCGGACCAGCCGTGATAGGCTCCCCCCATCTTCAATATATTCTTCTTCCCCGTTTTCAGCCTAGCAATGCGCGCGGCGCACATGCAGGCTTCTGTCCCGGAGCCCAGCATGCGGAACATGTCTACCGACGGGACCATTTCCGATATCTTCTTCGCCAGCTTATATTCATATTCGTGAAAAAGCCCTGTGGACGGGCCGCAGGTATTCAAGAGATCCACCACCCGCTCCCTGACGGCGGGGGGATTGCTTCCCAAAATTGTCGGTCCTCCGGCCTGAAGCAGGTCGTAATACCAGTTTCCGTCGATATCATACAGCTTTGCGCCTTCCGCTTTCGTTATCACGATGGGAAAGGGATAATTAAACGCCAGATTGTGCTGGACCCCTCCCGGTATGATCTCTTTAGCCTCGCTGATCATCGCTTTGGACTTCGGGCATTTTTTCTCAAAATAGTCTTCCACGTATTCTTCCAGATAATTTTTCCGAATAGAATATACGGGCTTCCTGATCAATTCGTCCAGTTCCTTTGTTACTTTTTTCGCGTCGAGATAATGATCCATCGCAAATCCATTATATGCCATTTACCCCTCTTCCTTTCTTTGTGTGAATTTCCGCTCACGTCTTAAACATATTGTAATCTTCTGAAAATTTCGTGTCAATACATAAAAACAGCGGACATTCATTTTCGTAAAATATCAATAGAAAAGCTCCAGCCGATTTAGCGGTATGGTATAATAACATGTAACGAAGTGAAAGGAAGATGATAATCATGGATATATATGAAGCGATAAAAAGCCGCCACTCGGTGCGCAGCTACACCAGCCAAAAGATTGAGGACGACGTGCTGAAGGAGCTCTGCGCGGAGATCAGCCGATGCAATGAGGAGAGCGGGCTACATATTCAGCTTGTGGTCAACGAGCCCAATGCCTTCGGAGGGTTCATGGCCCATTACGGAAAATTTGTAAATGTAAACAATTATATCGCTCTGGTGGGAAAGAAAGGCGATGATCTGGATGAGAAAATCGGATACTATGGGGAGAAAATCNNAGAAAATCGTTCTGAAGGCGGCGATGCTGGGCCTTAACACCTGCTGGGTCGCCCTCACCTTCCGCAAGGGCAAGTGCGCATATGAGGTAGCTCAGGATGAAGTCCTGCGCTGCGTGATCTCCATCGGATACGGAGAGACCAAGGGCGTGCCCCACAAGAGCAAGCCCTTGGAAAAGCTGTGCAAAACCGACGGCGAAATGCCAGGCTGGTTCCGCACCGGCATGGAAGCGGCGCTCCTCGCTCCAACAGCCGTCAATCAGCAGAAATTTCTGTTTACCCTTTCGGGAAATACCGTAAGCGTCAGAGCTACCGGAGGATTTTATTCAAAAATCGATCTTGGGATTGTAAAATATCACTTTGAAATCGGCGCCGGAGCGGACAATTTCAGATGGGCATAACTTTTCTATAATGGTTTCGCATAGAGGACTGACTCCCTGTATAATCCGGGGGTCAGCTCTTGCGCTCTGATAAATTAATGGAACGTATTTTTTCACGAAGCTCCATAATCTTTGGCGGCGCCATGGACAATTCTGTAACTCCTATTGCCAAATACCTCTCTGTCAGCGCGGGATCGGCCGCGGATTCCCCACAGATTCCGCACCATATACCATGCTCCGAAGCATTTCTGGCAATCATCTCTATCAGCCGCAATACAGCCGGGTGTGCAGGATTATAAATGGATTCCGTCGATTTGTTCAGCCGATCCACGGCCAGAGTATACTGCGTAAGGTCGTTGGTGCCTACTGAGAAGAAATCAACCTCGCAGGCGAGAATATCGCTGATCAGCGCCGCTGCCGGAGTCTCTATCATGATGCCGAATTCGATTTTTTCGTCAAATGAAATGTTTTCTGCCCGAAGCTCCGATTTGCAGGCTTCCATCAGGCTGCGTGCCTGGCGGACTTCATCTAGTGAGGTGATCATGGGAAACATGATTGCCAGCTTTCCATATACAGACGCCCGAAGCAAAGCCCGAAGCTGGGTCTTTAACAGTTCAGGATGCAGCAGGCTGTACCGAATGGCCCGGAGTCCCAAGGCGGGATTTTTCTCCGGCTCCATCGGTAAATAAGAAAGCTTTTTATCGGCGCCAAGGTCAAAGGTACGAACCACAACTTTTCGCCCGCCCATCCTTGACAATACCTCCCGATAAGCTTCGAATTGTAATTTTTCGTCCGGAAGACAATCCGTCTGCATGAACAGGAATTCGCTGCGGAACAATCCAATTCCATCCGCACCGATTTCCAATACGGCGTCCATATCTGCAACAGAGCCAATATTGGCAAAAACTTCTATTTTCTTGCCGTCTATCGTTTCATTGGCAAGTCCTTTTAGTCGCATACGGCTTTCCTGGATTTTCTGCTGAAGTTCAAGCTCTTTTTGCGCGGCCTCCAGCGATTCTTCGTCCGGGTCCGCCAATACAATGCCGGTTTTGCCGTCAACGATCGCAAGCTCTGCTTCTTCAAGGCAGGAAATATCCCCTGTTCCGGTTACGGCGGGTATCCCCATTGTTCTGGAGAGAATTGCAGCATGAGAAGTTTTCGACCCCTCGGCAGTTACGAAAGCAAGAACTTTTTTCCGATCCAATCTCATGGTTTCACTCGGTAAAATATCCTGCGCTACAACGATACACGGCTCCGGCAGCGTGATTGCCTCACCCGCTTCCTGCCCGAGGATTTGAATCAACCGATTTTGAATATCCTCCAGGTCTGCTCCGCGGGATTGCGCCACCTCGCTGTCAGCTTCTGTCAGTATTTTTTTAAATTCATTGCAGGCCCGCTTTACGCTTACCTCTGCTGACTCTCCGGAGAGAATGGATTCCTGAACAGAATCCAGAAAATCAGGATCGGATAGAATCGCCTGATGAAACAGGAATATTTCCGCTTGATCCCGCCCTACCCTTTCCAATGCCGTCTCATACAGCTTCCTAAGCTCTTTTCTTGCCTGTTCGCACGCCAGATCAAACCTCGTCTGCTCTTCTTCCGGAGTCCCCGCTTCACCGGCTTCAGAATTTCCGGAAATCTTATGAACATAGATTCTTCCTATTGCAATACCTTCTGAAACTCCGATTCCTTTCAAATATCTCATTTCCAATTCCCTTTCAAACATTTTGCGCAGATTCAGGTTTAAAGGTTCGCCTGGCAGAACGATTGAAGCTCATCGTATGCCGGCGCCTCGTCCTCGCCAGATATACTTATCGTTATCTCTTCTCCTTGCAGCACAGACAGGCTTATTACAGAAAGGATGCGCTTTAAATTGGCCGTTTTCTGAGTCGCATTTCGCTTTATCGTGATTTGGCTCTCGTAGGTTCCCGCTATTTTCACAAGATTGGTAGCCGGTCTTGCATGGAGCCCCATAGGGTCGTTTATCTTGTATATAAATTCTTTCATAATTTTTTTGTGGTTCCTCTTTTTTCCGTTCAGGCTTTTGTTCTCATCAGCTGTTCAAAATCATAGGCTGCCAGGCTATAGCCAATCGTATCAAGATCCGTGCATATGGAATCTGAGATGATCTGAAATGGTATGACGTTATAGATTGCGCTCAGGTCCAGCCCTTTCTGGCCTTCCAGGAAAAAGGTGCGGTCGCCTCTCTTTTCGATATTTGATATGACGTACACCTTGTCGGTCAGCTTTGTCAGCGCCTGACTTAATTGCATCATGCGCTCATGAGTCTTTTCATTGTTGTCGATGAGAAAGACGCCGTGGTCCTTTGTGATTTCATAGCAGGGTCCGTGCATCATCTCTTCCATCTCATATGCGTTGGTGATGATTCCCGTGGTCTCATTGATTTTAAGCGTTCCCTCCAAAGCCATACCGTATCCGTTTCCGCATCCGGCAACCATGATTCTCCGCATCTTTAACAGCTCCTGCTTGTGCTCCACATAAAACTGTTTGGAAAGCGCGATGCTCTTTTTCATCATATCGATCGTCGCTTCCAGCTCTTTATATTGCTTTTTGTACTCCTCCGTAC
Source organism: Firmicutes bacterium UBA7709 (assembly GCA_002482405.1). The sequence continues at coordinate 8,343 of DLFX01000324.1, forward strand.
TGATTCGCTTTTTCTGCAGAGCGGCCTCAAGGGCAAAGACCGCCAGGAAAGTGATCGATCCCGGGTAGCCTTTGCAGACATAATAGTCGTCGTTTCCAACGCCGAAATCGACTACATGCTT
>DLFX01000323.1:0-2857 GCA_002482405.1 Firmicutes bacterium UBA7709
GGGCGTTACCGGCGTCTATCGCCTGATCCGGATTCTCTGGAAAGGGAAAAAGGATTAAAACCGTTATGTCACTAAAAGCGCCGCCGCCACCTGGCCGTCAGTCCCATTTTTCTCAAGGATCTGGCGTTGTGCGGAAATTGTCGCCAGAGTATCCCCGAGCTGGGTGAATGCCAGCGCCAGGACATCCAACTCGTCATCACTGATATTTCGGGCGATCACAACCGCAGAAGCGGTAATAAACATCGCCAGTTCGCAGGGATCCATCACTATCACTCCAATCCGGAATAGAACTAAATATATTATAATATGTCGTGATCCGGCGGATTGCGTTACCGGTTTTTGGATTTTCATTTCCGGTTTCCGATCAGGCAGTTGCCTCCGGTGAATAATTAAAAGGCGAATTCCTGGTTATGAATTGACTTCCAAATAAAACAACCTATATAATGTTATTAATTTCTAATTAGCAGCAAAGTGTAGAAAGTATTCAAAAGAGGTGGAACACAATGAAACAAGTCATGAAAAAGATTCTTGCCGCCGCGCTGATCCTGGCGATGGTCCTGTCGGGCACCATCACGGCCTTTGGAGAAACAGCGGTTGGAGCAAACGGGCCAAGGGTCCAGCTAAACGGAGAAAATATTGTATTCAAAGACGCTCCGGTGAAAAGCATCAACGGAACAACCATGGTGCCATTTTATACCATAATAGAGGCGATGGGCTACGTCGTTTCTTACGATAAAGCAACAAAGACTGTCACGGCAGAGATGCCGGGGAGCACGGTCGCTTTTGTTGCCGGGACATCTGACGTCACCGTCACAGAAAACGGGACGGAATCCATTATAAAATTGGATTTGGCTTCTTTTATCGACAAGGCAACCGGCAGAGTCTATGTGCCGGTACGATTCTTCGAGAAAGCCCTGGGTTATTGCGTCGGCTGGGACGCCGCTGAAAAAACGGCTGTCCTCATCGATCCGGATACCATATTCGGAACAGCGGACAAAGATTTTTCCATCATCAGCAAATTGATGAAATCCGATCTTGACCTGGAGAAGTCCTATGCGGTAACGGGCAAATTTGACATGGCAGCCGCCATCCCTGGAACGGGGACGCCGGCGATTCCTCCGATGAAGCTTTCTTATAAAGGAGATATCAGCGGAGTCCAGCAGAAAAACGACGTCGACATGGTAATGAAGCTGAGCATTGATTTAGGCGATCTATCCGATTCAGCACCTTCGGGAGAAGGCGCCAATATGGAGATGCTCGCATCCCAGATGAAGGATATCGACATGAAAGTAAAGATGGATGGCGAGACCGGCGTTGCATACCTTAATTCCGGAATCTATCGCTTAATTGATCCTTCAATTGACGAAAATACCTGGTTTAAGATGAATGTCTTTGAATCTTACGAAGCGCTCGGTATCGACATCTCCTCTCTTATGGCCCTCGAAACTTCGGACACTGGTCTTTCCGAAGCAATGGCAAGTCTCATGACTGCGGGGAAGAACAGCCTGAACGTCTCATCTTACGGGGATATCAAGGCAGCTTATGGATTTGCCAGAAATCTCATCGGTAATGAAGCCTTCAGGACTCAGACCGGCGGAAGCACCTCCACATATACCTTGAACCTCACAAAAGATTCCATCTATAAAGCCATGGTCGCAGAGGCTCTTTCGGAAGTGCTTCCAGCGGGGGCTTCCATGGGAAACTTAAAGGATCTGCAGAAAGGGTTGAACAGAATTGAAACCCTCAATTCAAACATCGTTATTAAGGAAAAGGGAGATTCTCTCGTTTCTTATGCTGTGAACGGCAGCCTTGCCACAGAGGAATTCAAAGGTTCACTTGACCTCTCCGGAGATCAGAAAAACGCGAAATATACAATNNCGAACGCGGAGATGAAGGTGGATTCCCATATCACGGAGACCTCGAAAACACCGGATGTAAATCCTCCCGCCGGGGCGAAGATTCTGGATTATCCCACCGCATTGGTAAACCCGATCCCGATCCAGCAATAGGACCAACATTTATTATCGAACCATTAACATTTGAACCGAAAGAACCGAGGCGTCAAGGCCAAGGTTCTTTCCCTTTTTCTACGAATGCGTTATAATAATAAAACCAGGTTATCACCGCTGAATTAGGAGTCCGATCGTGAAGAAAAAGAATTACATCGCGCTCGTAGCGCTTATCATTCTACCCATTCTAATCGTAACCGGCATCATATATTTCAATATTAACAGCGCGCTCCACTCCTTAGACAACAGCGCAGGTATTGTCATCCCGAAAACAGCCCCCAAATACCATTTTGCCATGATCTGCGAAAACATGGAGGACCCTTTCTGGCTTTCCGTGAAAAAGGGCGTTCAGAAAGCTTCCGAGGAGTTCAACGCCGCGGTGGAGTTCAACTGGCCCGGCGGCACTTCCGACGACGAGCAGTCAAAATGCCTGGATATGGCAATCGTCTCCAATGTGGACGGCATCGTGACCTATGTCTGGAATGAAGAGGAGACAGGAAAGCTTATCGATAAGAGCATGAATAAGGCGATACCCATCGTCACCATAAGATCCGACGCGAAGAACAGCAGGCGCGCGGCTTTTGTCGGCGTAAACACCTACAGCGCCGGCATGGAAATGGGAAGGATGCTCATCGCGGCGACAGGCGGAAAGGGCGACGCCGTGGCGCTGGTCAGCAACAAGGGACCAGGGGACGCCATCGTGCAAAATCTGATGATATCAGGAATTACCGACGCACTGAAAAATACGCCGGGGATCCGGTTTGAGACCATGGAATACGATTATGCCAACTTTTTGAGCCTGGAGGATACCATTCAGGCGCTTCTGACCAACCAGCCGGGACTGGACG
>DLFX01000323.1:2888-13670 GCA_002482405.1 Firmicutes bacterium UBA7709
ATCGACCTGAACAAGATATATTACACCATCATCGGCTACGGGGGAACACCGGAAATTTTGAGGTACATAGACAACGGGATGATTTACGGCGCCGTGTCCGCGGATTACGAACAGATGGGCTATGATGCGGTCAAAGCCCTGGTGGACATGAAAGAAGGGGGCAGGACATCCGCTTACTTTACCGTTGATATTCAATCGATCACAAAGGCCAACGTGGCGGAGTATCTGGATTCGAGCGGTGAATCGGAGGGTGAGTAGCATGGAAAACCGGATGACGGATCGAATCAGGAGCAGAATGCGCCTGTGGCGCCGGAACAGCTTAAAAAGGAGATTGATTCTTTACTTCATGGTCATCATCGTGATCATGAGCGGTTTGAATATTTATCCATACTACAGCATTTCCATACTGATGGGCAGGATGAGTTCCACCTTCGAGCTGAACGTTGAACTCAACCAGCTGAACAACACCCTGGAACAGCTGAATTACGCTTACGAAAACTATCTGGAGACCAAGCACTCCAAAAATTTGGACGACTACTACCGATATTCCAACGATTTAATGAACCAGGCCGACGCGATTCAAGTTGATAATTTCAGCATAGACAACACGCTGCTGATGAACGATATCAGAAACATGATCTCCAACTACCTCAGCGAAATGGACGCGGCGGTCTCGGCGAGAAGGGCGAGAATGGTGGACGCCTATCTTTATCACTACGAAGAGAGCGCGAAAATTCATCAGTATATCGTCGAATACATACAGAAGCTCAACAATACCATGTTCTTTCAGAACACAGACCGCTACACCTCCATCAGGAAGAGCATCCAGATGGTGCAGACCTTCAACATCGGAATGATCCTGGCAATCGTGATTCTGACCATCGTGCTGATCTTCTGGTTTGCCTACCGGATCACCAAACCGATTTTCGAGCTTTCCAAGGCGGCGGATGAGATCACCCATGGAAACTTCAACGTGCCCCAGGTGCTGGTGACCTCCAACGATGAAATCGGCATCATGGCCGAAGCGTTCAACCGGATGACGGCGAGCATCCGGGAGCATATCAATGAAATCAACGAAAAGGCGGTCCTCGAACGGAAACTGCAGGAAAAGGAGATGGAAAACCTGATCATCCGGTCAAACCTCAGGGAAGCCGAGCTTCACGCCCTGCAATCCCAGATCAATCCCCATTTCCTGTTCAACACCCTCAACGCGGGGGCGCAGCTCGCCATGATGGAAGGCGCGGACCGGGCCTGCAGCTTTATTGAAAACGCGGCGGAGATGTTCCGGTACAATATGAGAAACCTTGACAAGCCGGTGACCCTGGGGGATGAGATCAGGAACGTCGAGAACTATATGCATTTGCTGAACGAGCGCTTTGCGGACAAGATCGAGTTTTCTCTGGAGAAGGACGACAGCATCCTCGGCATCAAGATTCCCTGCATGATCCTTCAGCCCCTTGTGGAGAACGCCTATATCCACGGCGTCAGCGATGTGGAATATCAGGGGAAGATCTCCCTCAGCGCACGGGATCAAAACGGATATGCGATGGTTTCCATCCGGGATAACGGAAAGGGGGTCAGCCAGGAGAAAATCCATGAAATTTTAAACGGAGATCCCGGGGACAGACCTGAATCGGCCGGCCGTCACGAGGGACATACCAACGGAATCGGCCTGAATAACATTCTCAGCAGGCTCAAGATTTTTTATTCCCGGGGGGATATTCTGAAGATATACAGCGCTCCCGGACAGGGCGCGGAATTCGTATTGCGCATTCCAAAGGAGGACGGCGATGTTTAAGGTGATGATTGCCGATGATGAAAAGGTAGCTATCGATTCCTTAAAATTCATCATCGAAAAAAGTTTTTCCGACGCGGAGGTCATCGCTACGGCCCGGTCTGGCAGAGAGGCCATAGAAAAGGTGGAGGAAAACATTCCCGACATTCTGTTCATGGACATCCACATGCCGGGCATCAACGGGATCGAGGCTATCCGGGAGATACGGAAGCGTTACGGCCAGATCGCCATCATCGTGCTGACGGCCTTCGACCAGTTTGAGTATGCCAAAGAAGCCATCAATCTGGGCGTCATGGAATACCTGCTGAAGCCTGTCAACCGGAACAAGGTGGTTGAGGTTATCGGCAAGGCCATGGACTTGATCAGGGCAGAACGGGAGAAACGGCAGTCTGAGCTTGAATTGAAGGAAAAGCTGAAATACGCGGGACCGGTTCTGGAAAACGGATTTGTCTACTCCCTGCTTTTATTCGACGACAACAGCAGCGAGCTCATTGACTACAAGAGGATATTGGACATCGAGGAGTCCGGCGGCTATGTGATCACCGTGGAATTTGCGGATGACCGGGCCGGCAGGCCTGTAGACGGCAAGATCGGATACGGCCTCCGAAGTCAGCAGTTTTACCCCTATTTTACAGACACGGTGAAGTCCCTGTGCAGATGCATCATCGGGCCTGTAATGCTGAACCGGATCGTGATGGTGGTTCCCTCCGATCCGGGAGACGATGAGTTCGACTGCCGCCTAGAGGCGGTCTCCCTTGCGGAAAACATGATGAAGAGGCTTTCGGAAAAGCTGGACTGCGGCGTTCGGATCGGAGTCGGAAAGGTATACCGGAGATTCGACATGCTTTCCGCATCCTACGAGGAATCCCTGAAAGCCCTCCGCTATCTCCAGGGCAGCGGCGTCATGCATTTTACGGACATTACGGCCCATACCGCGGAGCCGGGGACCGAATATCCGGAATATAAGGAAAAGCTGCTGGTGCAGAAGGTCGCTGCCGGCGATATCGCGGAAAGCCTTAACGCTTTTTGCTGCATTTTCGACTGGCTGTCCCGGGAATATGCGGAGCAGCCCCTGAAAATCAAGAACAAGCTCCTGGAACTCATATTTTTGGTCAACCGCATGTCCTGGGAATACGAGCCCGGCGGAGGTGATCCGGGAGACGATTACCTCGAGGAGATGCTGGCCATCGGCGATCCCGGGGAACTTAAGCTCTGGTGTAAAAACCGGGTGGAAANNTGGCCGGACAGATCGGCTCCTACCGGGAAGCCAAGGCCGGTGGCCTCATCAGCCGCGCCAGGGAGTTTATCAAGGCAAACTACGCAAAGCCCATAACCCTTGAGGACGTTGCCCGGGAAATCAACGTCAGCCCTCAGTATCTCAGCAAGCTTTTCAAGGAAGAGACGGGAGAAAACTTTATCGACTATCTGACGGGGATTCGCATTCGGATCGCCAAAACCCTGCTGGAGAGCGACGAAGGGAGCATCAAAGAGATCTGTTACAGCATCGGGTACAGCGACCCCAACTATTTCAGCAGGATTTTCAAGAAAATCGCGGGAGTCACCCCGACGGAATATAAGGACGGATTCCTGAACAAGGTTGTTCAGCCGTAAGACGAAACGCTTAGTCTTAAAAGGAGGAAGCAATGGTATGTATGGGAAAAAGAGATTGTTTCAAATCATTTTAGCTTTGACCTTATCGGTTTCACTGTTGGCGGGCTGCGGAAAAACCCCGGAGGAAAGCCAGGAATCCGCCCAGCCGGAAAAGGACAAGATCGTCATCGGCTTTGCCATGGATACGCTGGTCCATGAGCGCTGGCTTCGGGACAGAGACATATTCGTAGCAAAGGCCAAGGAGCTGGGAGCGGACGTGATTCTGCAGATAGCCTACAGCGACAGCAGGGAGCAGGAACGACAGGTCCAGTATCTGCTGGATCAGGGGATCGATATTCTCGTCCTGGTTCCCCACGACGCGGTTTCCGCGGCAGCCATGGTGAAAAAGGCCAAGGACCGGGGCATTCCGGTCATTTCCTATGACAGGCTGGTGAAAAACGCCGATGTGGACCTCTACATCTCCTTTGACAATATCAAGGTGGGACAGCTGATGGGGGAGGCCGCGGTGAGTCAGACTCCCAAGGGAAACTATCTCCTGTTGAACGGATCCGAGTCCGACAACAATTCCTCCATGTTCCGGGAAGGATATATGAGCGTACTGCAAAAAGGCATCGACGACGGAACTATCAACATTGTGAAGGAGACCTGGGTGGTGGACTGGCTGTATGAGAACGCGTTGGCTTACATGCAGAAAGCGATGGAATCGAATCCGAAAATCGACGCCATCATTGCCGGCAACGACACCCTTGCCAGCGCCGCGATCCACGTTCTGACGGAGAAGCGCCTCGCCGGGTCGGTGACCGTGGTGGGCCATGACGCGGATCTGGACGGCTGCCAGCGCGTCGTGGAAGGGACCCAGTATGCGACGATCTATAAACCCATCGACATCGAGGCGACCAAGGGCGCCGAGTTCGCCGTGGCCCTGGCCAAGGGGGAAAACGTGCTGGTCAACTCCAGCATCAACGACGGGAGGTATGAAGTGCCGTTTTATAAGATCGAGCCAATCCTGGTTACAAAGGATAACATGATGAACACCATCATCAAAGACCAGTTCCACCGCATGGAGGACGTATATATGAACATCCCGAAATCGGAATGGCCGTCTGCGTCTAAATAACCAGAAATAAGGCCGCATGCTGAGCTTATACTATTATGCTCATCATGCGGCCTTTTTTTTAACCGATCAGTTTCTCGAAGGTTTCTATGGCATAGTCGATATCCTCGCGGGATACGTCGTTGTTCGTAACAAAGCGGAATTCTCCAAGCTCCATGCCGCCGATCTTGATTCCCTTCTCAAACATTTTATCCGGAAGGCTGTCGATGAGCTCCATCGGCCGGTCAAGCCGGAAAAACACCATGTTGATCTGAACCGAATCCAGATCGACGTCTACGCCTTTCAGCCTGCTCAGCTTTTCCGCCATATATCTCGCGTTCTCGTGATCCTCTTTCAGCCGCCCGCCCATGTCCTTCAGGGCAATGATTCCGGCAGCGGCAAGGATACCGCACTGGCGCATTCCTCCGCCCAGCATTTTGCGGTATTTCCTGGCCTTTGCGACAGTCCTGGCATCCCCGGCCAGCACTGAGCCTACCGGTGCGCAGAGGCCCTTTGACAGGCAGCAGGATACGGTATCGCAGTTTTTCGTGATCTCCTTCACGTCGACATCAAGCGCGGCCGCCGCGTTGAACAGTCTCGCGCCGTCAAGATGCACGGGAATCCCGTTTTTCTTCCCGAGGGCATAAACCTCTTCCATCACTTCCACGGGAACGATCCTTCCGTTTGCCAAGGCATTTTCCATGCAGATGAGCACAGTCTTCGGCTCGTGGATATCGTCGGGGCGGATGGCCTTTTCGATGAGCTTCGCGTCGTAGACGCCGTTTTTAAAGGAGATCTGCCGCAGGTTCGCTCCGGATAATACCGCCGCCGCGCCTACCTCGTGCATAAATATATGACAGTCCGCGCTGACGATCACCTCGTCGCCGCGGGAGGTATGGACCATCAGGCCGAGCTGATTGCCCATGGTTCCCGAGGGCACAAACAGAGCGGCTTCTTTTCCGAGCACTTCCGCCGCCAATGCCTCCAGCTCATTGACGGTGGGGTCGTCCTGATAGACGTCGTCGCCCACTTCCGCGGTGAGCATGGCGTTGCGCATTGCCTGAGTCGGCAGGGTTACGGTATCGCTTCTCAAATCGATGTATCTCATTTCTACGTTCTTCCCTTCTTTCTGTTCCTTAGATCAAGTAAACCGACCTTGCGGCAGAGCCGCCCCGGGGCCCTGCCGCATTGAATAGTCAGGTTTATTATACATGATTGTATTTATTCCGGCAATGGATTATAATCAAGGCAGAAGGTGGTGGAAAAATGAATCGCTATAAAGTTCTCAATGTAGTGGAAATTATTGCCGAAGAAAAACTTCCGGGCATTATGAACCAGATGGATATGTGCACCTGCGAGGAATGCGCCTGCGACGTATTGGCGCTGACGCTGAATTCGCTGCCGACCCACTATGTCACATCGGACGCGGGGAAACAGTATATTCAGTTGAATTCCTATAAAAAACAGTTTGAGACCGACGTCGAGGTCGCTTTGATGAAAGCGTGCTTTACCGTAAAGGCGTCGCCAAACCACGGAAAATAAGCTTTAGTCCCCTTCGGTGACCATCAGAATCTCGTCACAATTGGGGAACTTGGGACAGTTGAGGCAATCCTTCCATATTTTATGGGGCATGTGTTCCTTGCTGATTGCCTTAAACCCGCATTTTTCAAAGAATTCCTCCTGGTAGGTCAAGGTGAAGACTTTTTTGATTCCCAGCTCCTTTGCTTCTGCCAAAAAATGCGCTACCAGCTTTTTTCCGATGCCCTGACGCCCATAGCTTTCTTTCACCGCCAGCGTTCTGACCTCGGCAAGATCGGCCCAGAGGATCGAAAGCGCTCCGACACCGACTACTTCGCCGTCTGATACCATGACAGAATAATTTCGAATATTTTCATAAAGGGAGCTTCTCGAACGAGCGAGCATCAATCCCCTTTTTGCATAAAAATTCACAAGCTTGTGAATTGCTTCTGTGTCTGACAATTTTGCTTTTCTGATTACCATAGCGTTTCCTTTCTCGATTGCAGCGTATTTATTTTACATAGAATAACAGATTTTTTCCGCGGGCACAATACATAAAATTTATAATTATACACAAAATATTTTATTTATTCACTTTTCGCCAGAGGCTGAAAAGGGCTGGCATACAAGCGGTTTGCCTGCAATATATCTTTTAAAGAATCGATACCGCAAAAAGAAGGCCTTGTATAAAAATAAGTAGTTTAGTATAATTATAAAAAGTTTTGAGAAAGGAGGATAGTTTCAAGGTATTTTTGCTGTTTTTTATTAATTAGGAGGTAAAACAATGAATGAAAACGCCAACGCAGCGGAAAAGAAAAAATTTAAACTGAAAATGCCGCATACTTTTGTACTTTTATTCTGCATCGCCATCGTCGCAGGTATTTTGACCTATATCATTCCGGCGGGCGCTTATGACCGGATCGAAGTTGACGGAAGACAGCTCGTAGATCCCGCCACCTATCATTCGGTAGAGGCGGCTCCCGCCACTTTGTTTCAGATCCTGAAATCATTTCCAAAGGGTTTGGAACAGGCAGCAGCAATCGTATTTTTTATCTTTATTGTGGGAGGTTCGTTCTATGTAGTCCAGAAATCCGGAGCGATTGACGCCGGTATCGCGGCGGCCGTCCGGAAGACGTCGAATAAGGGGATTTTGCTCATACCGATCCTATCCGTGGTATTTGCCTTCGGCGGAGGCGTGTATGGAATGGCGGAGGAGTGCCTGCCGTTCATACCGGCGCTGGTCATCCTGTGCGTCTCTTTGGGATATGACTCGATAACCGGCGCCGCCATCGCTCTTGTCGCCACCTGCGCCGGGTTTACAGGAGCTTTCCTGAATCCGTTTACCGTAGGCGTAGCCCAGGGGATCGCCGAGCTTCCTCTGATGTCGGGCTTGGGCTACAGGCTCATCGTCTTCTCGGTCATGGTCATCATAACCATCACATATCTGATTCTCTATTGCCTGAAGATCAAAAAGAATCCGGAAAAGAGCCTGATGTATGAAATCGACAAGAGCAGAGACATCCAGATCGACCTGGCCAACACCGCATTTACCACGAAGCATAAGGTCATTCTGCTCGTAGTGCTTGCAACCTTTGCGCTCCTCGTATTCGGGGTCCTCAAGTATGGCTGGTACATCCAGGAGATCTCAGGACTGTTCTTCGGAATGGCCATCCTGGTCGGCATCATTAGCGGCCGCGGGCTGAACCAGCTAGCCGAGGACTTTCTGGAGGGCTGCTCTGTGCTTGCTTACGGCGCGCTGGTCGTGGGCCTTGCCAGAGGTATCCTGGTGATCTTCACCGACTCCAACGTAATCGACACCATCATCTGGGGCATGGCGACCGCGATCCAGGGTCTGCCTTCCATGATCACCTCGCTGGGGATCTACGTCGTGCAGATCATCATCAGCACCATCGTTCCTTCCGGAAGCGGCATGGCGGCGCTGACAATGCCGGTGCTGTCTCCTCTGGCGGACCTCGTGGGAGTAACCAGACAGACGACGGTTCTCGCCTATCAGTTTGCCGACGGCTTTACCAATGTTCTCACTCCTCTTTCCGGATACTTCATGGCGGGCCTTGCTCTGGCGGGAATTCCCTATCAGAAATGGATCAAATGGATCATACCTCTTGCTTGCATCTGGTGGATCGCGGGCGGTATCTTCGTAGTGATCGCCGATGCTATCCACTACGGACCGTTCTAAGCATACCGGGCGTTACAGGTGAGCCGGCGGGAGGTGAGACAAAAATTCTCCCCCGGCGCACTGATCGTCTCTGCGGATCAAGCAGACCAATAGAAAATTGAAGAGGGAAAAAAATGAAAGACATTATTATGAAAGAAATATCGGACAGGATGGAAGAGCTGTCCGGGATCAGCAGGTACCTCTATGAGAACCCGGAGCTGGGAGATCATGAATTTAAAGCGGTGGAGCTGCTGACGGATTACTTTTCGAAAAACGGGTTTGCCGTCGAGAAGGGGATCTATGGGTTGGATACGACCTTTAAAGCCGTCTATGACAGCCATAAGGAAGGCGCTCATATTGCGCTTTTCTGCGAATATGACGCGCTGCCCCAAATCGGCCACGGCTGCGGGCACAATTTGATTTCCTCCATGTCGGCGGGCGCGGCAATGGGCCTCGCTGCCGTTCTGAATGAAACAGGAGGCAAGATATCGGTATTTGGCACCCAGGCGGAAGAGACCAGCGGTGTCAAGGGCGTTCTTGCGGAAAAGGGGGCCTATGACGGCGTCACCGCCGCCATGATGGCGCATCCCAACGCGGTTTCGGAAGAAAGCGGCTCCACCCTGGCTCTCAATGCCGTCAAGTTCGAGTACTTTGGAAAAGCGGCCCACGCGGCGGCGGTTCCGGAAAAAGGGATCAACGCGCTGGACGGGGTCATCCTGCTATACAACGGGCTCAACGCCCTGCGTCAGCATCTCAAAAGCGACGTGCGGATCCACGGAATCATATCCAATGGGGGAGCCGCGCCGAATGTCGTTCCCGATTATGCGGAAGCAAAATTTTATTTCCGCGCAAAGGAGAAGGAATACCTTGAAACCGTAGTCGCCAAGGCGAAGGAATGCGCCGAGGGCGCGGCGAAGATGACCGGCGCAACGGTAAAGATCACATATTTTGAGCTTTCATACGACAACATGAAAACGAACAGAGCCCTTTCCGATCTTTTTTCCGCGAACCTGCGTGAGCTCGGTGAAACGGAGATCAATCCGCCCAGCGATGGGGTCGGCTCTATCGATCTGGGAAACGTAAGCCAGGTGGTGCCGGCGATCCATCCGTGGATCGGGGTCGGAGATCCTTCCCTGGTCATCCACTCAAAGGAATTTGCGGAACATACCATGACTGAGGCGGGAAGGGCCACTCTTTACAGGGGAGCCTGCGCTCTGGCGCTGACCGCTTTTGATGTGATCACGTCCAGGGAAGCTCAGGAAAAAATCAAGGGAGAATTTGCGGCTGCTTCCCGATAGAAATTTTGTGTCCGGAGGTTTATATGAAAGACGAGGTAAGCAAAAGGGTTTCAACCTATTTTACGGAACAGGAAACGGTCGGGCTTCTGGCTGAGCTGGTCAGCTTTCCCAGCCATGAAGGCGTCGAAAACCAGGAAACAGAGACGGCCGGATATATCCATGATTTCTTCCTCGGAGAAGGAATCGAAGCGGAGCTGATCCCCGTCCAGGACGGCAGATGCAACGTCGTCGCGAAATTAAAGGGAACCGGAGGGGGAAAGTCGCTNNTACCGACACCGTGCCGCCTTACGACATGCCGGATCCATACGCGGTCAAATACGTCGGCGGCGATATGTACGGCAGAGGAGTTTTGGACATGAAGGGCGGGCTGGCCTGCATGATGATGGCCATGGCCGCCATCAAACGAGCCGGAATTACACTCTCCGGCGATCTGATCTTCGCGGCCCTCATCGATGAAGAGGCAAAGAGCCTCGGAACCCGGGCGTGGCTCCGCGAGTGCACCGAACTGCCCGACGCGGCAATCGTCAGCGAGCCCACGGGCATGGATGTCTGTGTGGGCCATCGGGGGCTGGAATGGTTTGAATTCACATTTCACGGCAAAACGGTCCACGGCGGAAGGCAGAAGGAAGGGATCAACGCGATCCAGAAGGCTTCAATGTTCATCAACCGTCTGGAGAATGACCTGATCCCAAAGCTTGAGGGAAAAACGCCTCATCCGATCATCGGAAGCCCCTCCATGAACTACGGACTCATCCGGGGCGGGACACAGCCCAGCACCGTGGCCGGCGAATGCATTCTTCAGATGGATCGGCGCTGGATCCCCGGAGAAAGCTTCAGCGGCGTTCTGGAGGAGTATCGGCAGATCATCGATGAGCTTGCCGCGGAAGATCCCAAATTCAAAGCAGATATCAAGGTGATGGAAATCAGCTACATGGATGAGCAATATGTTCATGAGGCTATGGATACGGACCCGGAAGAACCGATGGTAAAGGCTGCGGAAAAAGCCATTAAAGCGGTCACGGGAACCGAAGCCGTAATGCGTTCCTTTACCGCCTGGTCCGACGGCGGACTGATCAATTATTACGGCAAGGTGCCCACCATCGTTCTGGGTCCGGGAGAGATGGAATCAGCTCACTCTGCAACGGAACACATCAGCATCGGCGCACTTGTGCCGGCAGTGCTGATCTATGCGGAAATCGCCTGCGACTTCTGCGGGTAAAAGCTGTGTGCCGCGGAAGGCGGGTACGCCCGGCGCGGCCGTAATGTAGAAAGGCAAGGAAAATGTTTGATT
>DLFX01000323.1:13690-14712 GCA_002482405.1 Firmicutes bacterium UBA7709
TCGCCGATCCTTCCTGCCGGATCAGTTCACGGCTGAACGTCGGCGTCAGGGACGGAAAGATCGCCGCGGTGACCGGGGATAAGATCAGCGGAGCCATAGAGATCGACGCGGCGGGGCTTGTGGTATCCCCGGGGTTTATCGACATGCACATCCATGAGGACTCCTATGACGCGGAAAAGGACGCCTTTGATTTTGTCATCGCCGATTCCATGCTGAGGATGGGCGTCACCACTATGGTCGGAGGAAACTGCGGAATCGGGGCGACGGACGATCCGGTGGAATATCTGGATACGGCGGACCGGCTGGGATATCCTGTAAATTTGGGGATGCTGTCCCCTCACGAAAAGCTCAGAAGCGCTTTCGGCAGATTCAATAAATACGAACCCGTAGCCCCCGGATATTTGAAGGGTATGAGGGAACTGCTCCAGAATCATCTGGAGGGCGGTTGCCTCGGCTTTTCCATGGGCATCGAGTACGATCCGGGGATCGATGAAGCGGAAGCCGTCGCATTGATGGAGATCGCCGCGAAAAACGGTAAAATCGTCACCGTCCATCAGAGGAGCGACGGTGACCGGGCCATCGCCTCGGTTCAGGAGCTTGTGGATTATGCAGAAGCCACAGGCGCCAGACTGCAGATTTCCCACTTGTCCAGCATGTGTAGCTTCGGGGTCATGGATGAATCCATCGCGGTCATCGACGGCGCCCGGGGCAGGGGGCTGAATATCGGTTTTGACGGCTATCCGTACTATGCTTTAAGCACTCACCTCGGTTCGGCGGTCTTTGACGAGGGCTTTCTTGAAAAATACAACTACGGGGACGAATATTACGCCAAGCTGCAGGTCGCGTCGGGAGCCCCGGCGGGACAGGAGATGACCAGGGAGACCTTTTATCTGCTCAGGGAAAAGGACCCCGGCGCGCTGATCATCGCCCACCTTTTGAATGAGCGGGAGGTGGACCGGTGCATCACCCATCCGGCGGGCATCGTGGTAAGCGACGGACTGTATTCGGGCGGCAAGGGCCAT
>DLFX01000322.1:0-6415 GCA_002482405.1 Firmicutes bacterium UBA7709
GGCGCCAGCAACGACATCGAGCGGGCGACGGAAATCGCCCGGGACATGGTGACGAAATACGGCTTCAGCGAAAGGCTGGGACCGGTCAATTACAGCTCCTCCGACGAGGTGTTCCTCGGAAAGGACTTCTCCACGAGAAAAAATTATTCCGAAGAAATGGCTTCTGAGATCGACGAGGAAATCAGGACGATCATCGAGGATGCCTACTCGACGGCGGAAAAACTGCTGTCGGAGAACATCGATAAGCTTCACATGGTGGCGAAAACGCTCCTTGAGACGNNTTGGACGGCGAACAGTTTGAGGCGCTCTTTACGGGAACGAAATCCTCAAAACAGCTCATCGAAGAAGTTCACCACATGGAGAAGGCCATCGAAGAGGCCAACGCCCTGGAAGCTGCTCAGGACCTTGAAGACGACGAGGAAGAACTTGAAGAAAGCTCCGACAACGAGGGAGAATACCTCGCTGAAGAGCCTGGGTCTGCAGAGGCGGAACTTCGGGACGATACCCCGGATGAAGAAAAATAAGGAATATTTGGGGGCAGGTGATACCTGCCCTTATCTTTTAATACTATTTTAAATTTAAGCTGTAAACAGCTGTGCTGTCTACAGCGGCGTTGCCGAAAGGAAAATAGTATTGTATTGTTTTCAAATATATCTATGTTTTTATTTGAAAACAGTATAAGAATTCGGAAGAGAGGTTGGGTTTATGAAGATAACGGTAAAGGATTGTCTGGAACTGCCGGTCTTTAAAAAGGTGTCGGTCATAGCCGGAAATCAGGGCTTGCACAATCGGGTAAGCGCTATTTCTTTTTTGGATTCCGAAAGCTGCGGCGGTCTGAGTCCCAACATGCATAAGAAGGACGAGATGATTCTCGCCGCATCTTTTTTTGAAACCCTTCCGGAAGAGGAAAAACTGAAAATGATCCGGAATATCTGCGAGAACGAAGGGGCGGCCCTCGTTCTGCTCCTGCCGGAAACTGCGGAGGAAACGTGGCCTCAGAGCGTGCTGGGCCTCGCCGATGAACTGGGGTTCCCCATCCTCCTACTCCCAGGGGACGGAGACGTTACCTACGCCGACATCGTCGATACGGTGATGGAAAGGGTTCTGTACGGGGATAATTTTGCCAACAGGCTGATCAGCAACACCATATTTCATCTCCTCAATTTCGAAAAGCACAGCAACTTTCAGTCCGCGGCGAGGGAAGCCGCCATCAACAACAACTTTCAGATGGTGATCCTGAGCGAGGATTTCAATCCGATTTTTTCCGTGGAAACCAGACATCGGACCACCATCGCGGAAGCGATTCGGGCGGGTATTGAAAGGGATCTGGATAAATCCGCGGTCTACACGAGGATCGATATCAACGGCGCCCTTACATACTGGGGTCCCGTGACTATAAACGGGGAAAAGCATTACATGTTCATCGTTGACAACGAGGATTCCTACTCTCCGGGCGAGATCACCAAGCTGGCGGAAATTCTTGAGATCGCCATGGGAATGTGGAAATACAGCCCTGTCAAGGACTCGAAGGCGGAGTTTATCAAGGCGCTGCGAAGGGGCAACAAGAGCCTTGCCTTCTGCCTGAGAGACGAAGCCATGGAGGAAAAGAACGAGATCCTCAGCGTATTTTCCATCTCCGGCGTCGACAGGGATGAAAGCATGAAAAAGATCACCGCCTTTGAGAAGCGCACCGGCTATGAAGTGCTGAAGATCCATGAAGGCGACGAAATCTACGGGATGATTCTGGGAGGAACCGGAGAGGACGCGGAAGAGCGGCCGGAATCCTGCAGGTCGCTCTTTCAGAATCTTCAGACCAACGATTCGGCCGTCACCTTCCATGTGACCGGCGTGGACGGCATCGAGGGCGCCTCCGACGCCTATCAGCTCATCAACGAAGCGTGGCCGTTCATCCGCTACATTTTCCCCCATCAGCATATCTTCACAAAATATGAGCTGGCCCTGGCCAGCAACTGCATCAATATTTCCATAAAAAGCGATTCGGTAAAGAAGAATTATATGGACCTTATCGCGCCCTTCAAGACCATCAGGGAAGGGAAGGGAAAGCAGCTTCTGGAGACCCTGGAGATATTCATACTGGATGCGGGGATGAACACCTCAAAGACGGCGAAAATGATGAACATTCACGCCAATACGGTGCAGTACAGGCTGAAGCGGATCCGGGAAATATTGCAGGCGGATCTCATGGGGACCACCATCGTTCCCGGACTTATGGTGGCCCTGGCGGTGGAACGAATAGAGAAAATAGCGAGGATGCTGTGATTAAAAAAATCATTGCGGCGGCGGTGGCGGCAACCGTCATATTATCGGCGCTGCCGGCGCAGACCGTTGAATCATACGGGCTGCAGGCGACGGAATCCGTGCAGGCTGCGGGTTCCCAGCTGGCCGAAAATTCCTATGAACGAGTCATCGCCCACGGGGGCGGAGCCTATAAGGGTTATGAGACCACCAACTCGGTGGAAGCCCTGAACAGCTCCATCACAAGCGGATACAAGGTCATCGAGCTGGACATGGAGCTGTCATCGGACGGGAAGATCATCATGCTCCACGACTGGGACAGGACGGCCAAGGGCTATTACGGCGCGGTATTTCCCAAAAAACTCAGCCAGAGCCAGTTCATGCAGCTGTCCGTCTATGGAAAGTTTGAGGTTCTGACCTTTGACAAGCTCGCCGCGATTTTAAAGGAGCACCCGGACGTCAGGATCGTGACGGACTGCAAAGGCGACAATCTGGCGCTGCTGACCCTGATCGCGGAGCAGTATCCGGACTTTGCGGACAGGTTCATTCCTCAGATTTACGATTTTGACCAGTGGGACAAGGTGAGGGAGCTGGGGTATAAAGATATCATCCTGACGCTCTATGCCATGGCCGACCCGGACCCGGATCAAATCCTTGCCTTTGTAAAAGACCATGAGATATACGCGGTTACGATGCCGGATTACATAGCGGTGAGGGGGATCTGCAGGAGGCTCTCGGATCAGGGAGTCGTCGTGTATGTCCATCCGGTTTCCGAATATGAGGATGCGCAGAAGTTTATGGCACAGGGCGCTTACGGCGTTTATACGGGTTCCCTGCTTCCCGAGGAGTTTGACGGCGTTGAAAAGGATTATTATCTGACGGTCCCGGAGCCGGACGGATCCCTGATCAAGCTCACCGACAGCAGGATCGGGGAATGGACGGAGCTTTCGCTTCACGGCCCAAAACCCGGCGATACCGTCCTGTACTCTCTGGACGGATCCTTGAAAAGTGCGGAAGGCTCTGATTTCTCGGATCTTGCGCCGGGAAAGCACAAGCTGACGGTAAAGATTTCAAACGGCAAAGAAACACTGGGCACTCTGAGCTATTTCCTCTGGAAGGATTCCGGCAGCCTCCGGGTCGTACATAAAAAGTATGAATACCGGCTCGATGGGATCAAGGAGGAAAGGGACCTTCAGGCCGCCATGGAGGAAGCGCATATCTCCGGCCAGGCGAAGGAAATTCTGGAGAACTCCCTGATTGCAAAGGCGGGAGAACCCTACTACTATTCCAACGGCATTTTGAAAACCTATATGAACGGCGAAGAGCTGCTGCCCGTACAGCTGGCCGGCTGGAGGCCCCTGCTGCCCCTTGCGGACACAGCGCGGGAACTGGGAGCTTCCTCTGTGACCATGGGCGAAGCAAAAGACCTTACGGTAGTTTACAACGCGGAAAAGATCAAGGTCATGGCCAATTCGACCGCTGTCAGAAAGGGATTTCAGGTGACCTGGCTGAATGACCCTGTGACGGTATATCTGGATAAGGCGATGGCAGGCGGGGAATTCTACCGGTATATGACCGGGAGAAATTATTTTGTGGAGGACGAACGGATCATCATTCTTCCCGTCGGTGCGGATCCGGACAAGGATATGAAGAGGCAGCTTACGGATTTCATCGAAACGCTGTTTTGAAAGGAGAAAAATGAAATATTATAAAATTTCACACCTCGTGAAATCGGAGGATCTGAACCACCACGGAACTCTCTTTGCAGGGCGTTCGGCGGAATGGCTTGTGGAAGCCGCGTTCGTGGCGGCCGCATCCCAGCATGGGAGGCCCCAGGACGTACTGTGCGTCAATATTCACGGCTTCACCTTTAAAAAGCCCGTAGAGAAAGGCGATATCATCACCTTTAAGTCCAAGGTCGCCAAAGTCGGCAATACCAGCATAACGGTCTACGTCAAAGCCATGTCGGAAATCCACGGGACTACCCACGTCGACGGCTTTCTGACCTTTGTCTGCGTGGAAACGGGCACGAAGAGGAGACTTCCCCACGGAATCGTTCTCGACGAGCCTTGGGATGATGAGGAGAAGGAGATCCGTGAGCGGGCCGGAAAGCTCTAGCGCGCCGCCCCCTGTGGATCAGGCGCTCCATAACTGACGGAAGCCCTTGAAATATAATGTATACAACAACTAAATTCATTGAAAAATAAAAAAATTTCATTTATATTATGATTGGTATGCTTTACACTGGTAAAGAAATACTAAAAACAGGCATTGGTGAACAATTTATATAGATGCAAAATCAAGTATAGGAGGAATAATGTATGAACAAGCTTGAAGAACTTCGCGCGCGGAAAGCGGAAATAGCCATGGGCGGAGGACAGAAAAGGATTGACGCTCAGCATAAACAGGGAAAGCTGACGGCAAGGGAAAGAATGAACATTCTGTTCGACGAAGGAAGCTTTGTGGAAATGGACGTGTTCGTTTCTCACAGATGCAACAACTTCGATATGGCTGATACCCATGCGCCCGGAGACGGCGTTGTTACGGGTTATGGAACCATAGACGGCAGATTGGTGTTTGCATATGCGCAGGATTTTACGGTATTAGGCGGCTCTCTGGGTGAATATCACGCGGAAAAGATCGTCAAGGTCCAGAATATGGCCTTAAAGATGGGTGCGCCCATCATCGGCCTGAACGATTCCGGCGGGGCCAGGATCCAGGAAGGCGTAAACGCCCTGTCCGGTTTTGGCAAGATCTTCTATAACAACACGATTTCATCCGGAGTCATTCCTCAGATTTCCGTCATCATGGGGCCCTGCGCCGGAGGCGCGGTATATTCTCCCGCGATTACGGACTTTATCTTCATGGTTGACAAGACCAGCCAGATGTTCATTACCGGACCCCAGGTAATCAAGACGGTGACAGGAGAAGACATCTCCGCCGAAAAGCTGGGCGGCGCCATGACCCACAACNNGGCGTTGCGCACTTCATCGGCAGGGACGACGCGGAGACCCTCGCCCAGGTAAGGGATCTGCTCAGCTATCTTCCTTCCAACAACCTGGAGACGGCTCCGGTTTACGCCCTGGGCGATGACGCCAACAGGCAGATACCCGAGTTTAACGACATCATCCCCGAAAATCCCAACAAGGCTTACGACATTTATGATATTATCAAAAAACTTGCGGACAACGGCGCGCTGTACGACGTCATGCCGCACTATGCAAAGAACATGGTTACCTGCTTCATCCGCATGGACGGACAAACCGTCGGCGTCATCGCAAATCAGCCCAAGTTTGCGGCAGGCTGCCTGGATATCGACGCGTCCGACAAGGCGGCGAGATTCATCAGAAGGTGCGACGCCTTCAATATTCCGCTGCTGACCATCGAGGACGTCCCCGGCTTCCTTCCCGGCACCGGCCAGGAGCACGGCGGGATCATCAGGCATGGCGCGAAGATGCTCTACGCATATTGTGAAGCCACCGTTCCGAAGATCACCATGATTCTGAGGAAGGCCTACGGCGGAGCGTATATCGGAATGTGCAACAAGGAGCTGGGCGCGGATCTGGTGCTGGCGTGGCCGTCGGCGCAGATCGCGGTAATGGGCGCGGAAGGCGCGGCCAATATCGTATTTAAAAATGAGATCAAAGAAGCGGACGACCCAATAGCAAAGAGACAGGAAAAGGTCGCGGAATACGAAGAGAAATTCAACAATCCTTACAGAGCGGCGGAAATGGGCTACGTCGACGACGTTATCGAGCCGGCGACGGCAAGACAGAGGATCATCAGCGGCTTCGACATGCTGGCTTCCAAGAGACAGTCTCTGCCGGCCAAGAAGCACGGAAATATTCCGCTGTAATTGATGTGAGGTGAGCATGATGTTATTCAAAAAAAAGAACGAGTCCGAAGCGCCTGAGGCTGTTTCTTCCGCAGTGGCCCCCCCTGTCGCGGGAAACGCCGTAACCGGGATCAATCCGGAGATCGTCGCTGTCATAGCCGCCGCGATCTCCGCCATGGCGGGCAGCGAAAGCGCAAACGGATTGATTATCAGAAAGATCAGCCGGATCCATGGAGAAAAGGTCTCCTGGAGCAATGCCGGCCTGATGGAATGTATCGATAGCAGAAGGTTTTAACGGCGGCGCAGCCCCCCGCTGACGCCTGC
>DLFX01000322.1:6440-7167 GCA_002482405.1 Firmicutes bacterium UBA7709
GAGGATTACGATGAAAAAATATAATATTACCGTTAACGGTACTACTTATGAAGTTGAAGTAGAAGAAACCGGCGCAGTCAGCACCTCTGCTCCTGCACCTGCAGCCGCTCCCGCTCCTGCACCTGCGGCAGCACCCGCACCGGCTCAGCCGGCAGCCGCAGCCACGCCTGCGCCTGCAGCCGCGCCCGCGGCTCCTTCGGCATCGCCGTCGGCCGGAGCCAGCACTATTGAATGCCCGATGCCGGGTACGATTCTGGATATCAAGGTGAAACCCGGCGGAACGGTTGCCACCGGACAGGTGTTATTGATCCTGGAAGCTATGAAGATGGAAAATGAAATCATCGCGCCAAGCGGCGGAACCGTCGATACGGTCCAGGTCAGCAAGGGAGCCTCCGTAAATGCCGGAGACGTTCTCATTTCCATCAAATAGTTGACGCGAATATACAGAATGAGATAGGAAAAGATTGGATATAATATTCGAATCAATTGAAAGAAAGCGATATATGAAGTGAATGGTCTTTGGAACGAACTATTTGCAGGATTTCTCAATCTGGAATTAGGTCAGGTCATCATGTTCGCAATAGGCGGGATCTTGATTTATCTCGCTATTGCGAAAGACTATGAGCCGATGCTGCTGCTGCCCATCGGTTTTGGGGCGATCCTGTGCAACATCCCGTTTTCAACGGCGGTTGGTGACGGTGGATTTTTAACAATTTTGAACAATGCG
>DLFX01000322.1:7172-11933 GCA_002482405.1 Firmicutes bacterium UBA7709
TCCCTGTTTTAATCTTTATTGCGGTAGGAGCGATGATCGACTTCAAGCCGCTGATAGGGAATCCGTTCATGCTGTTCTTCGGAGCGGCGGCTCAGTTCGGTATTTTCTTTACCATGATGGCGGCTTTGGCGACGGGCTTCTTCGATCTGAAAGAAGCGGCGGCTATCGGGATCATCGGCGCTGCCGACGGACCGACCTCAATTTTGGTTGCAACGCAATTTGCCCAAAATTATCTGGGGCCGATCTCCGTGGCCGCTTACTCCTATATGTCTCTGGTGCCGATCATTCAGCCGCCTGTGATCAGGCTTCTGACCACGAGCAATGAGCGGAAGATCAGGATGAAGTATAACCAGGTCGAGGTCCCGCGCATTGTAGAGATCCTGTTTCCCATCGTGATCACACTCATTGCGGGCATCATCGCTCCTATGGGTATCGCCCTTATCGGTTCTCTGATGTTCGGAAACCTGATCAGGGTCTGCGGTGTGCTGACAAGGCTTTCCAATGCGGCTCAGAATGAACTTTCCAATCTGGTGACGCTGCTTCTGGGAATCACCATCGGCTCTACCATGATGGCGGACGACTTCCTGAATGCGAAGACCCTCATGATCCTTGGGATGGGCCTCGTGGCTTTCGTCTTCGATACCGCCGGCGGCGTGCTCTTTGCAAAGCTGCTGAACCTGTTCCTGCCGCACAAAGTAAATCCCATGATCGGGGCGGCCGGCATCTCGGCGTTCCCGATGTCAGGCCGTGTCATTCAGAGGATGGCGGTAAAAGAGGATCCGACCAACTTTATCCTGATGCAGGCTATGAGCGCAAATGTGGCCGGTCAGTTGGGTTCCGTCATCGCGGGCAGCATGGTTCTTGCTCTGGTGCCTGTTGTGATGGGCCTGGTCTAACGATTAAAGGAGGAAATTGCTATGGATGCTCAAGTGATGGGTCAGGGCTTTGAGGTAATGATTTTCGGACTGGCAGGAGTTTTCGCCGTATTGATTTTATTCTATATCACAACGAAGATCATGCTTAAAATTGCGAAAAGCAAGCCGAAAAAATCGGAATAAAGCGGTAAAACGCCAAGAAGTCAAATAGAATGAACAAACAGCCGGATTCAGCGATGGATCCGGTTTTTTCATGCCGGTTTACCTTTATTTGCTCATTTATTTGCCGACTTTTTTGTTGTAAAAGTAAAGGGTTTGCATTATACTATATTAATCAAATTTGAGGACACAGAGAATTTGAAATTTGAAAATTGAAAATTGAAGATCGAAGCATGAAGGGAGAACAGATATGTTACTGGCATTCGACGTAGGGAACACGAACATCGTTTTGGGAGTATTCAAGAACGGCAATCTGATTCAGAACTGGAGAATGGAAACCGACAACAACAAAAGTGCTGACGAGTACGGGATGATCATCAATCAGCTATTCTGCTATGAGGGTCTGAACACCAAAGAAGTAAAAGACGTCATTATTTCAACGGTAGTTCCATCGGTACTGTACACGCTGCAGCATTTGTCGATGAAGTATTTCAACAGGCGGGCGATCGTCATAGGCCCCGGCATCAAGACGGGTCTGATCATCAAGTACGACAACCCGAAACAGGTAGGCGCGGACAGAATCGTCAACGCCGTCGCCGCTTATGAAAAGTACGGCGGACCGCTGATCATTGTGGACTTCGGCACGGCCACCACCTTCTGCGCCGTCACGGAAAAGGCGGAGTATCTGGGGGGGACCATCGCTCCGGGCCTCAAGATTTCATCGGACGCTTTATTTGAAAAGACTGCAAAGCTGCCGAAGGTTGAACTGGAAACACCGGGAGAGGTGATCTGTAAAAATACCATCGAAAGCATGCAGTCCGGCCTGGTCTACGGACACATGGGCATGGTGGATTACATCGTGCGGAAGATGAAGGAAGAACTGAAGAAGCATTCCCCCACGGGAAAAACGCCCAAGGTCGTCGCCACAGGCGGGCTCGCTACTCTCATTACCAGCGGGATCGACTGCATCGACTGCATCGACAAGCTGCTGACCCTGGAGGGCTTGGAAATCATATATGAGAAGAACAAAGGTCACAAGGCATGAGGATCGGAAATGTTGCGGTAGAAAATCCGTTTTTTCTGGCCCCCCTTGCCGGGATCACCGACGCCCCTTTCAGACGGATCTGTAAGGAACAGGGAGCCGGACTGGTCTATTCTGAAATGGTGAGCGGAAAAGGGCTTTACTACAACGACAAGGCTACGGAGCGGCTTCTGCGGATCTATGAAGAGGAAAAGCCCGTGGCCATTCAGATCTTCGGCTCGGAGCCGGAAATCATCGGCTTTGCGGCCAGAAAGCTTGCGGACCGGGAGAACTGCATCCTGGATATCAACATGGGCTGTCCGGTTCCAAAGGTCGTGAAAAACGGCGAGGGCTCGGCTCTTCTGAAAGATCCGAAGCTGGTGGAATCCATCGTGAAGGAAGCTGTGGCAAACGCCGGAAAACCGGTCACCGCCAAGATCAGGATCGGTTGGGATGCGGGCAGCGTCAACGCTGTGGAGGTGGCAAAGGCGGTGGAGGCGGCGGGAGCCGCCGCCATCGGAGTTCACGGCAGAACCCGGGAGCAGTATTATTCCGGAAAAGCGGACTGGGATATGATCCGGCAGGTGAAACAGGGAGTCTCGATTCCCGTCATCGGCAACGGCGATGTGTTTTCCGGACGCGACGCTCTCAGGATGATGGAGGAAACGGGCTGCGATTTTGTGATGATCGCGAGAGGAGCTCTCGGCAACCCCTGGATCTTCCGTGAAGCCCTCGCGTTGTGGGAGGGCAGGCCGGCGCCACCTCCGCCGGACATGCGGGAAAAGATAGAGGTCATTTTAAAACATTTCGATCTGCTCCTTCAAGAAAAGGGAGAGTATGCCGCGGTAAGGGAAATGAGAAAGCACGCGGGCTGGTATTTCAAAGGAGTTCCAGGTTCCGCGGGGCTCAAGCGGCAGCTGAATACCATCGTGAATGCGGACGCCCTGAAGGAGGCGGTCTCCGGGGCGGGAACGGCGTGAGCCGCAAGGCGGGCCCGATATATCATGTTTACAATCGAGT
Source organism: Firmicutes bacterium UBA7709 (assembly GCA_002482405.1). Next base: position 10,248 of record DLFX01000322.1, read on the forward strand.
GAAAATATGATACAATACTCCGCATACGAGCGCATCTTTCGGGCAAACGGAATCTATTATAGAAATTAAAGGAGGTCATGAAAATGGCTGAAGAAATGCTATTAACAAAAGAAGGATATGACAAAATAGTAGCAGAGCATGAAGAACTGGTCACGGTCAGAAGAAAAGAAGTCGCCGAAAGAATCAAAGAAGCGATCTCTTATGGAGATATTTCTGAAAACTCCGAATATGACTCGGCAAAAAATGAACAGGCAGATCTGGAAGAACGAATCAATAAATTGGAAAATATGATGCGCAAAGCAAAGATCATAGATGAATCGTCCATCTCCAACGACCGTGTTGGAATCGGTCTCAAGGTCAAGGTTTTGGAACTTGAAACGAACGAGGTCATGGATTTCAGCATCGTTGGTTCTACGGAGGCGGATCCCTTTGAAGGTAAGATTTCAAACGAATCCCTTGTAGGCGCGGCCCTTCTGGGAAAAATGGTGAACGATATCGCGGAGATACAGGTACCTGACGGAATCGTAAACTATAAGATTTTAGATATCACAAAGTAAGAAAGAGGAAATGTTATGAGCACAGAAGACACCGGCCGGATGCAGGCGGCGAATGAAGCGGAAACAGAAGTTGAAATTTCGGAAGAGAGTTTGAACGAACTCAGGCTCATCAGACGTGAAAAGCTCAAAAAACTTCAGGAGATGGGAAGAAATCCCTACCTGATCGAAAATTGGGACGTGAAAAACCACAGCCAGGATATCAAAGATCACTTTGATGAGATGGAAGGCAAGGAAGTATCCTGTGCCGGAAGGATCATGGCCAAACGTCANNAAAATTACAGCAAAGATATCAAGGATAACTTTGACGAGATGGAAGGCAAGGAGGTTTCCTCTGCTGGCAGGATTATGGCCAAACGTCAGATGGGAAAAGCTTCCTTTATTGATATACAGGATAAACAGAGCAGAATTCAGTGCTACATCAGACAGGATGCCATCACGCCTGAGGAATACGAGATTTTCCTCACTTATGATATCGGAGATATCGTAGGCGTTGTCGGCGAAGTCTTCAGAACGAAGCACGGCGAGATTTCGATCAAGTGCCATGAGATCAAGCTTTTGTCGAAATCCCTTCAGATCCTGCCCAGCAAGTGGCATGGGCTGAAGGATCAGGACACCAGATACAGACAGAGATATGTGGACCTCATCATGAATCCGGAAGTGCGGAATACGTTTGTATTGCGGTCAAAGATCATCCATGCCATCAAGGATGTATTGGAGAACGATTATGGCTATCTTGAGGTGGATACCCCGATTTTGACCACCATCGCGGGCGGCGCCAACGCCAGGCCCTTTTCCACCCATCACAACACCCTTGATTTGGACATGAAGCTGCGTATTTCCAACGAATTATATTTGAAGCGGCTGATCGTCGGCGGCCTGGACCGGGTCTATGAAATGGGCAAAATGTTCCGAAACGAGGGAATGGACAGAAACCACAATCCTGAATTTACGTCGATGGAATGTTATATGGCCTACGGCGACATGGACGACATGATGGAGGTTACGGAGCAGGTGGTTTCAAAGGCCGCCTTAGCCGCCAACGGAAGCATGGTCATCGAATATCAGGGCAAGACCTTTGACCTGACTCCCCCCTGGCGGAGACTGAATATGGCGGATGCCATCAAAGAAA
>DLFX01000150.1:0-6129 GCA_002482405.1 Firmicutes bacterium UBA7709
ATGAAGCAGACCATCGGCGGGTATACGGTGGCGGCCAACAAGAGGGTGGAAATCGGCGAGCGGCTGAAATACATGCCTATGGGCTATTTTAACGACAACAGCCTGGGCGATATCACCTCGGTGACCACCAACACCGCTGAAAACCTTCAGGACGTGGCTACCCGGGTGATCATGCTTACCACCCAGGGGCTTTTGACTACTGTCATGTTCACTTTGGCAATCCTGCTGTACGACTGGCGCATCGGTCTGCTGCTCATCGCGGGCATTGCCGCTTTTTTCGGAATTAACACCCTCCTGCAGGGAAAGTCCCGAAAAGTATCTCCCGTGAAAACGGCCTCCGACGCCCGGCTGGTGGAAGCCGTCCTTGAATATGTGCAGGGTATCGGGGTGGTGCGCTCCTACAATCTGGACCAGGAGGCCAACAAGACCGTTGACCGGGCCATTAAGGAAAACGAGGAAATCAACGTACGGCTGGAGAAGACCTTTGTGCCGTACACCTGCGTTCAAAGCCTGGTGCTGAAACTGTTCAGCATCGTCATGATCTTTCTCTCGGCAGCGCTTTATATAAGCGGCTCCATGGAGCTCGTGGGCTGCCTGCTGCTGGTCATTTCCTCCTTCATGGTGTACGCGCAGTTGGACACCGCCGGGAATTACAGCTCCCTTCTGCGGGTGCTGGATCTCTCCATGGACAGGATCAACAAGGTGTTTGAGTCCCCGGTCATGGACGCCGGCGGCAGAGATATAACGCCCGAATCCTGCGACATCAAAGGAGAAAACGTAACCTTCCGGTACGAAAACAAAAAGGTCATCGACAACGTTTCCTTTGAAATCCCCCAGGGAACTACCACCGCTATCGTGGGGCCGTCGGGAGGCGGCAAAACCACCCTCACCAGCCTCGTGGCCCGTTTCTGGGACGTGGAGAGCGGACGTATCACCCTTGGCGGCGCCGACGTGCGGGAATACACCCTGGACAGCCTGCTGGCAAACTTCAGCATGGTGTTTCAGAACGTCTATCTTTTTAACGACACCATCGCCAACAATATCAAATTCGGAAAGCCCGACGCTTCTATGGATGAAGTTATGGCCGCTGCGAAAAAGGCCTGCTGCCACGACTTTATCAGCGCTCTTCCCGATGGGTATGACACGATGATAGGCGAGGGTGGCGCGACTATTTCCGGCGGTGAAAAGCAGCGCATATCCATTGCGAGGGCTCTGCTCAAGGACGCCCCGATAATCATTCTGGACGAGGCCACCGCCAACGTGGACCCCGAAAACGAAGCGCTTTTACAGGAGGCCATCGCTGAACTCACCCAGGGGAAGACAATTATCATGATTGCGCACCGGCTCAAGACAGTGCAGAACGCCGGCCAGATTTTAGTCCTTGACCAGGGAAAAATCATTCAGCGCGGAACTCACCGGGAGCTCATGAAAGCAGGCGGGCTTTATGCGGACTTTATCAGTATGCGCGAAAAATCCATCGGCTGGAAGCTGGGAGGACGAGCGGCGGCAGAATAAAATTTTGATGAAAATATTGGCGGCCGGGCAAAGAAGGCAAATAGGTGTTGACAGCCCGGCCCAAAATTGGTATTATGTACATGGTTAGTTTTAACTAACCATGTACATAATTAGATCAAATGTATATTTTTTTAAGCTTTGGTTAGTTTAAACTAACCAAAAATAGGAATCGAGGTGAATTATGAGCGTAGTTATCATTGGCGGCAACGAGTGTATGGAAGGCAACTATAAGGAGATGTGCAAAAAATACGGATTTGCGGCGAAGGTTTTTACAAAAGAGAGCGGTTCCATGAAAAAGAAGATAGGGACTCCCGACCTTCTGGTTCTGTTCACAAATACTGTTTCTCATAAGATGGTGTTCGGCGTGGTGCAGGAGGCAAAGCGCAGCGGCATTCCCATAGCCCGCAGCCATTCCAGCAGCATGGCCGCCCTTGAGAGCATATTGACTCAGCGCACCTGCTAGAGAAAGGAAAGCGAAGATATGCTGGAAAGATTGCTGATCACGCATTGCTCTCCGACTCTGGCGGGAATTAAAACCGGAAACCTCTTTCAGATATGCTTTGATTCAGAGGATGCTCTCAGGTCGGAATTGCAGGATCTCAGCCATAAGCTCAACGGCAAGGGGATTCTTTTCGAAGTGCTGCGCATGAAGAACAGGACGGCGTTGATTTTAGCCTATCGTCCCAAACGCCTGGAACAGGATCTGGCGAAAAGAGATATCGCCTTATTTCTCAGGGATTTCGGATATCTGGAATCCGGATTGGAATGTGCCATATCAAGGCTTAAGGAGCGAATTGACGCCCAGGCCGGATTTCCTCATGAAATCGGCCTGTTTTTAGGTTACCCTCTTACCGATGTGATCGGATTTATTGAAAACGAAGGGCGAAACAGCAAGTGTACAGGTTGCTGGAAGGTATACCGGGACGAGGGGGAAGCCATGAAGCTGTTCGACCGGTATAAAAAGTGCAGGGAAGTATATTCTCGGATGTTTGCCGCCGGCCGTTCTGTCATGCAGCTTACGGTAGCGGCTTGATTACAAACAAATCTATGCTTTAATTTGAAAACAATATAAAAATAAAGGAAAGAGGTAATTGTCATGAGTAAAGTTGCGGTTGTTTATTGGAGTGGAACCGGTAATACAAAGAGTATGGCGGCCCGGGTAAAGGAAGGCGCTGAACAGGCAGGGGCCGAAGCGGCTTTGTATACGCCGTCGGAATTTTCAGCGGATATGATGGACTCTTTTGACGCCATTGCGTTCGGCTGCCCGTCCATGGGGGCGGAGGTTTTGGAAGAGGTTGAATTCGAACCGATGTTTTCAGACTGCGAAGCAAACCTGAGGGGCAGAAGGATCGCCCTTTTCGGATCCTATGGATGGGGAGACGGCGAGTGGATGCGGAACTGGGAAGAGACCTGCAGAAAAGCGGGCGCCTATTTGGTCCATGATTGTGTCATCTGCAATGAAGTCCCAGACGCGGAAGCGGATGAAGCCTGCCGGGCCATGGGAAAAGCGCTGGCACAATAGCCTCCTCCTTTGGTTCATTTGCTTTCCATCAAATGCTTTTTTATCGCATCGAAGCTTTCCGCACTGATGACGTGCTCCATACGGCAGGCGTCGTCAACGGCGGTAACACGGTCCACGCCTAAGCGGATCAGCCAGTCGGAGATGATGGTATGCCGCTCGTACATAGTTTCGGCGATTTCCTTGCCCTTTTCGGTCAGGGTGATATAACCGTCAGGGTTCATGTGGATATATCCGTTTTCACGCAAATTTTTCATGGCCACGCTGACGCTGGGCTTTGAATAATCCAGCTCGGAAGCGATATCGATGGATCTTACGGAAGGGTTCTGCTGACTTAAAACCAAAATGGTCTCGAGATACATTTCAGCGGATTCCTGTATTTTCAAAGTAATCATCTCCTTTGTTTATAGTATACCCCTTTATTGCGGAGCGACACGATAATCCTGCTGATTTTAGAATAGCACAGCGCGCCCCGGAACGCAATCCATGAAAAAGCATAAGGAGCGCATCGAGCCTGCAGCGGCGGGATGCGCTCCTTTAAAATATGGCGGTAAAACCATCTTGCAGAATAGGACAGGCAGACGACGGACAATCTCAGAGAACCACCCTGTAGCCCGTGGCGCTGATGGCGTTTACGATCTGCTCCTGCGTAACAGAAGCCTCGTCAAACTCGATTTCCGCTTCTTTTTTATGCTTGCTGGCTTTGACCTTCCTGATGCCCGGCAGCTTGCGCACGGCGTCTTTAACCGCGATTTCGCAATGGCCGCAGGTCATCCCCTCAACGCGCAGAGTTATCTTTTCCATTCTTTACCCCTCCTTAGCTTTGCGGCTGCCTGCGGGGTTATTCTTCCGCTATGGCAGCCGCTTCTTGAATATTTAATACCTTTATCTTTATTTCCCCTTTTTGAAAAAACCGAAGATGATTCTCACCGCGACGATCAGCAGAACCGCCAGAACGGTTAAAACTGCGACGTCGGCTGTTCCAAGTTCCAGATTCGTTGTCATGGTGATTATGCCGCCTGACGCTGGGAATGCTCGGAGTGTTCTATGAGCCGTGCAGGCCGTTTCCTGTTGGGATCAGGCCGAAGCAGCAGGAACAGGATCACTGCCAGCACCGCAAAAGCGACTACCGTCGCGACGCCGAAGGCGACTTCTCCAAGGATCAGCCCGCCGATCTGGTAGACCATGAGGGCGACGCAATATGCCAGTACGTTCTGGAAGAGGAGGGCGAACCAGAAGAACTTTCTGGAGCCCATTTCCTTTGCCATGGTGGAAATCGCCGCCAGGCAGGGCGAGTCAAACAGATTGAAGAACAGGAAGGAGACTGCCGCGATGCTCGTGGGGAAGAAGGCCGCAAACTGCGCATGCATTGAAGTAGCGTATTCTTCGATTTCTCCCAGGCCGGACAGAACGCCCATGGTAGCGACGATGCCCTCCTTCGCCACAAAGCCGCTCAGGCTGGAAGCCACTGCCTGCCAGGTACCAAAGCCCAGAGGCATGAAGATCCAGGCAATTGCGCCGCCGATCGCCGCCAGGAAGCTGCTCTCGGTATCCACAAGGCCGAACACGCCGTCCTGAATGCCGAAGCTGGCGAGGAACCACATGACAGCGCAGCATACGAACAGGATCGTTCCCGCTTTCTTCAGGAACGCCCAGACGCGTTCCCAGACGTGGATCAGAACGCCATACGCCGCTGGCAAATGGTACTGAGGCAGCTCCATGACAAAGGGCGCGGGATCTCCGGCAAAGATCGACATCTTCTTGAGAATAATGCAGGAGATGATGACGAGGGCTATGCCTGAAAAATACATGAGGGGAGCCACCCACCAGGCGCCGCCCATCAGGAAGCCCGCGATGACTGCGATGACCGGCAGCTTGGCGCCGCAGGGGATCGCAGTGGTGGTTATCATCGTCATTCTGCGGTCTTTTTCATTTTCAATGGTACGGCAGGCCATGATTCCCGGAACGCCGCAGCCGGAGGAGATCAGGAACGGGATAAAGCTCTTGCCTGAAAGTCCGAACCGGCGGAAGATACGGTCCATAATGAAGGCCACCCGGGCCATGTATCCGCAATCCTCCAGAATTGACAGGAATAAAAACACGATAGCCATCTGAGGCGCGAAGCCGATGGGGGCCGCGAGACCGCCGATGATACCGTCCACCACGAGGGAGATGAGCCACTCCGACGCGCCGACATTCTCAAGGAAACCCTGCACTCCGGGCTGTATCCACGTTCCGAAGAGGGTGTCGTTTGTCCAGTCGGTCACGACAGTGCCCAGGGTTGACACGGAAATATAATAGACGAGGAACATGACCACCGCGAAGATAGGCAAGGCTAACCAACGGTTAGTAACGACCCTGTCGATTTTATCGGATGTAGAGAGCTGGCCTGCGTTTTTCTTTTTGTAGCAGCCTTTGATGATGGATGTTATATAGATGTACCGCTCGTTTGTGATGATGGACTCCGCGTCGTCGTCCAATTCGTTCTCCGCGGCATTGATATCTTCCTCTATGTGGCTGAGCAGCGATTTGTCCAGATTGAGCTGCGCCAATACTTTTTCATCCCGTTCAAAGATTTTTATGGCATACCAGCGCTGCTGCTCCTGGGGCATGTCGTGAACGGCGGCCTCCTCGATGTGGGCCAGGGCATGTTCTACTGCGCCCGAGAATGTATGCATCGGAACTGTTCTGGTGGATTTCGCGGCTTCGATTGCCGCCTCCGCCGCGATCATGACCCTATCGCCCTTCAGCGCGGAGATTTCGACTATTTTACAGCCGAGCTCCCTGCTGAGCTCTTCGATATTGATCTTGTCTCCATTCTTTCTGACCACGTCCATCATGTTGATGGCAACCACTACCGGAATTCCGAGCTCTGTGAGCTGCGTGGTAAGATAGAGATTTCTCTCGAGGTTCGTACCGTCCACGATGTTCAGGATCGCGTCCGGCCGCTCATTGATCAGGTAATTTCTTGCGACTACTTCCTCCAGGGTGTAGGGAGAAAGAGAATAGATTCCCGGCAGGTCCATGATTATAACATCTTTATGATTCCTGAGCTTACCTTCCTTTTTTTCAACCGTGACGCCGGGCCAGTTGCC
>DLFX01000150.1:6143-6774 GCA_002482405.1 Firmicutes bacterium UBA7709
TGAACAGCGTCGTTTTGCCGCTGTTTGGGTTGCCGGCAAGGGCAATTTTGATTTCCACTTTATTTCCTCCTTTACTGATCTGCCGCACCGCTTTGCTGATTTACTGCTGTGCCGCTGCGGTTAGTTCCATATAACCGACTGACGTTAAAATAGGGGCCTTCCCCCGAAAAATTATCCGATTTCGATCATTTCCGCGTCCGCTTTGCGGATCGAAAGCTCATAGCCCCGCACGGTCACCTCTACCGGGTCGCCGAGCGGAGCAACCTTACGGATATAGATGTCGACGCCCTTGGTGATCCCCATATCCATAATGCGGCGTTTGATCGCGCCTTCTCCGTGGAGTTTCACGACCTCCACCATTTCACCGATCTTTGCATCTTTAAGCGTTTTCATAAATATTTCCCTCCCGCCTCTCATATCATTATTTTACTTGCCATCTCTTTATTGAGGGCAATGCGCGACTCTTTGATATTGACGATGACGCTGCCTCCCATCATGGCAACCACCGTGACATTTCCTCCAGCGACAAAGCCGAGGTCCTCCAGATGCTTTTTCATATCGGACTTACCGCCGACCTTTCTGATGATGTTTTCTTCACCGATTGCTGCAAGTGTTAACGGCATCATACAAC
>DLFX01000150.1:6841-8541 GCA_002482405.1 Firmicutes bacterium UBA7709
AAAATATTGGTTAGCATTCTCTAACCAGCACCCCAAAACATTGGTTAGCATCTACTAACCAATATCAGTTTACTCATCCCAAATATATTTGTCAATAGTTTTTGAAATATTAATGCCAATTGACAAAGGGGTTAGCATATGCTAATCTGATTTCGGTTAGATACGACTAACTACAAGGGGTGATGATAGTGGGGATGACGACGATGAGATTGACCGCAATTCAAATCCGATATTTTTTAGCGATTTATCAGTTCAGCAAAAAAGGCAGCGTTTGTTCCGCGGAAATAGCCGACAGCCTGGGCGTCAGCAGGCCCAGCACCCATCGGATGCTGGGTCAGTTGCTGAAAGAGGGGTTAATTACTAAAGGGAAATACACTTCCATCGATTTGACGGAAAGCGGCAGGAAGGCCGCGGAACAATATTATGACGGCTTTGTTCACATCAGCAGATCTTTAAACGAATGTCTGAACATCTCCACGGACGCGGCGGAAGCCGGCGCCCTGGCAATCCTGAGCAGGCTGGACGTCGAATCCCTCAGGGAAGACCCTCAGGGAATTGCCGGAGGGACGCCGCCGCTGATATAGCTGAGGAACAGGCTTACATATTTGGCATTGCCGTCATATTGCTAACGATTTCCGGATTGATCATACCGAAGATCATTGCGATATGAGCAACGATAAGGAAGCCGCCGATCAGGATGAAGTGGATCTTCATTTTTTCTTCCCTCGTCTTTTTTCTGAACAGAATGCCAAGCTCCATCAGCGAGATCGGAAGCAGGAACAGCACGCCGCTTAAATAGAAGCCGACTGCGACGACGTCCACCCAGGTATGCCAGCCCCCCGCAGCGGTAAGGGGTATTACGGCCGTGGTGAATAAATAAACGAAGATTCCGGTGAAATACAATCCCGCAAAGCTTCCAACGATTTTGTTCAAAGTTCTGAGCCCTCCGGTCTGGACCCGGTTGAAAAGGATGAAAAATTCGCTGATGGTCAACGTTTCTGCGCAGATTACCGGGATCGCCATGAAAATAATCAGATTCCAGGGCTGGTTGCTTGCAAGCAGAGACATGTAATGGGTCATATTCATATTGGTTTACCTCCTGAAACTTTTCTACAAAACAATTTTATAAAAGAGTTATGGAGATTTTATGGAGAGCAGTCGGAGTGGAGGGGGGTTCTTTATAGATCAGCCCTATCCGAAAACAATTCGTCCTCTTCCAGCTGTTTTTTCAGCTTTTCCGGATTTTTCAGAATATAGGAAACGATGGCCGCAGTCAGCGGGATCACGAGGATGCAGCTGATGCAGCTGATCATGATATTGGCGAATTCCTGAAAGAACGCCTTNNCTTGAATTGATGACCTGGGCTATGGAATAGCTGTAGCTTTTAAACAGGATGAAAAGCGACAGGGACTCGCCGATGAATGCGAAATACAGGGTGTTGACAGTGGCGCCCAGAATATCCCTGCCTATGCTCGTCCCTGACAGGAACAGTTCCATCCGGCTCAGGGCTCTGTTATTTTTATAGACCTCGTAGACCGCTGAGGCTACCGCGATGGAAGCGTCGGAAGCGGCTCCGATGAGGCCGGTAATGATCATGGCGACGGCTATCTTAGCCATGTTGGTGTTGATATCCGTCGAGAGGCCGATCATTTCGTCCTCATGGCGCATGATCTCGTTGATTCCCCTGATATGGGCCTCGT
>DLFX01000150.1:8557-9452 GCA_002482405.1 Firmicutes bacterium UBA7709
CAGAACGATGACGACGGACCAGAAGGCCGCGATGGTCTTGGCATTTTTCCCGTTTTGATAAAACATGGTGATGCCGCAGATCAAAAGACAGCTGATAAAAGTCACGACGACGGGATCGAAGCCCCAGGACATCATCACGATGGAAACCAGCAGGACGGCGATGTTAAAACACAGCGAAATAAAGGTTGCGATTCCCCGATCTCCTCCGACGGCGTAGAGCAGGATGGCCAGGATGACGGCCAGAACAGTGATCATCATGCGAACCGCCTCCATTTCCTGAACAAAACGACCGATATGGCGATTGAGATGGGAATGGTCAGCAGAATCCCAATGCTCCCGATGAGAAATCGGTACAGTTCCATGGGCATGTGCCACAGGATGATGGTATGCAGCCTTATGTCGCTTTTCATCTTCAGGATGATCAGGGGAATGCTGCCGCTGATATAAGTGAACAGCATGACGTTGATCATGGTTCCCATGATGTCGTATCCCACTTCCCGCCCCGACTTTACCAGCGTTTTCAAGGGGATCTCCCTGTCTTTGACGATGAGCTCGTTGATGGCGGCCGCTTCCGTGATGGCCACGTCCATTGCGGCGCCGAGCCCACCCAGGAGGAGCTGGGCCATGAATATGTCGGGCAGGTCGCCGGGGCTTGCGATGTACTCCATAAACGCGTAATCCACGCCGTCGGTGTAGATCATCACGACTTTGAAGAGCAGCATCGTGATGAAAATCGAAATCAGGGTCGCCAGGATCGCGGCGTAGGTTTTTCGGTTAAAACCGCCGATAAAGAGCAGGGAAACGACGGAAAAGAATACCACCATGCAGTTGCTCAGCATCAGTATGTTGCGCCCGTGGGAATATAAGTTCAGGGCATACCAGAATACCCCGATGT
>DLFX01000150.1:9468-12585 GCA_002482405.1 Firmicutes bacterium UBA7709
GATCACAAGCAATATCAAAAAGAGAAACAGAGCGGAAAGAATCGCGATGTACTTATCCCGTTTTAAGCTGAGAATTTCTCCCGTGAGATTTTTCCCGGCGCTGGAAAGGCCGTCCCCGGCTCCTGAAATACCTTCTCCGCTCCCTGAATGGATCTGGACCAAGACTTCGTCCCCGGCCTTGTATTCGTCGTCGTAAACGCCGGATGAAGAGTATTGATTCTTCAGGTGCGCTTCCTGTCCCCGTTCTGTCCCGTTCATTACGATTCCGGAAATCGCCTGGTCATAATATTTCTCGCCTGTGCTGTTTTCCATGGATTTGCTGTTCAGAGAGGTTTCGACCTTTTCGATCCTGACGATGGCCTCACCATACCAGCGGTAATCGTGAAATACCGCAATGACTCCAGAAATCAAAAGAGCTGTTATAACCAGATAGAACACAGCGGTTTTCTTATTTTGGAGCAGGCTGTCCCGGAATCTGCCGGGCAGTTTCTTTATAATATCCCGGAATCTGCCGGGCAGGTTCTTTATAAAAAAGATTGCTTTTTCTCTTGTTGACATGGTTTTTCCCTAATAAATATTTATTGCGTTCGGTGGTCTGTCAGTGTTTTCACTGCTTTCACTGACCTGCCGGCCGCCTTCACTGATCTGCCGGCCTGCCGGCCGCTTTCGGAGGGTGGATTTGCCCGGCAGTCCTTATTATAGCATAAAAGCATCGATATAATGTGAATATGGTATGAAATCGATATTTTCGCCCGAAACGCCGGCCTTGCGCCGCTCAGGTTCGCCCCATTAATATTGCGCCGCTCAGGTTCGGCCTGTTAATACTGCGCCGCTTGTAGCATACACCTAAAAGATGTATAATTCTGTTGATCACTTCAGACTTTGAGAGGATAGTGAAGGAGGTGCGGGGATGCCTTTTAACCTAGTGCGGCAGGACATCACGAGAATGCAGGTCGACGCTATCGTCAACGCCGCGAACACGGAACTTCGGATGGGCGGCGGAGTGTGCGGCGCCATATTCAATGCCGCGGGCGCAGATGCGATGCAGGCGGCATGCAGCAGACTAGCTCCGATCCGGACCGGCGAAGCGGTCATTACGCCGGGATTCAGGCTGCCTGCGAAATATGTCATTCATACGGCGGGACCTGTTTATCGCGGCGGGAAGCACGGCGAGCAGGAGCAGCTCCGTTCCTGTTATATGAACAGCCTGAAGAGGGCGGTGGAGCACGAGTGTAAAAGCGTGGCTTTTCCGCTGATTTCAAGCGGTATTTACGGATATCCGAAAGAAGAAGCTTTAAAGGTTGCCATCGACGCAATCAAAGAATTTATTGAAAAAGACGACCTGAACGTTTACCTTGTCGTGTTTGAGGGCGGAGGGAGCCGCTGATGCTTGGCGCGATTATCGGCGACATCGCAGGCTCGGTCTACGAGTGGAACAACATCAAAACAAAGGATTTCCCGCTCTTTCGTCAGGATTGTTTTTTCACCGACGATACGGTGATGACTGTCGCGGTGGAGGAAGCCCTCGAAAAAGGCGGCAGGCCTGATGATTTCATCGATATGATGAAAATGTACGGACGGCTGTATCCTGACGCCGGATACGGCGGACGGTTTCTGGAATGGGTTTTTTCCGACAGCCGGGAGCCGTACAACAGTTGGGGAAACGGATCTGCCATGCGGGTCTCGCCCTGCGCCTGGGCTGTTCCGCTGGGCCAGTCCATCTGTGAAGGGATCGGCGACGTCGAGAATCTGGCTCATAGAAGCGCCGCCGTGACCCACAGCCACCCGGAGGGAATCAAGGGCGCGGTGGCCGTTGCGAGAGCGATCTATCTGATGCGTCACGGAAAAGCGCGGGACCAGGTTGACGAATATAAAGAAACCGTCAGGCGGGAGACGGAAGAGCGGTACGGCTACGACCTTCACAGGGCCCTCGACGACATCCGCCCGACTTATCGCTTCGATGTAAGCTGCCAGGGGTCGGTGCCGGAAGCCATCATCGCTTTTCTCGAAAGCACGGACTTTGAGGACGCGATACGAAACGCCATATCCCTTGGCGGAGACAGCGATACCATCGCCGCGATAACGGGGAGCATCGCTGAAGCCGCGTACGGGGTCCCGGACTGGATCAGGGACAAGGCTTTGGGCTATTTGGACGAACGGCTTCGCGGCGCGGTTGTGCGCCATTTGGCGGGAACCTGGCGGGAAACAAGCAGGAACCAAATCAATTGCACAGGCCGTTAAAAACCTGTGGCAAATGAATCATGCGGTGAAAGAATCATGGCTGCAAAATCAGATTATTACCAGGTTATTATGTGGTATAATATCTGTATTCACAGATATTATACGGATTCAGTGCCGTGCCAGAATTTCGCCAAAGACGAAAAGGCGCAGGGCCCTATACCAATAAGCGCATATTTCAGGAATCAAAACAGAGGTACAAGACAATGTTAAAGACAGGAAAGCTCGACAGCAGGCTGCTGGAAGAAATCGTGTTCAAGAATATCACGTTTAAAAGGCCGGAGGTCATCACCCGCCCGGGGATCGGAGAGGACTGCGCCGTGGTGGACTTCGGTTCCTATGAATGCGTCATGTCCACGGATCCCATTACGGCGGCGGTAGGAGAAATCGGCAGACTTGCCGTTTATATTTCCTGCAACGACATCGCCTCAAACGGAGTGGAGCCCCTGGGGATACTGCTTGCCGTCATGCTTCCGGAAGGAACGACGGAGGAGCAGATTGAAGAGCTCATGAAACAGGCCGGGCAAGCTTCCGAAGAACTGGGAGTGGAGATCATCGGCGGCCATACGGAGATCACGCCCGCCGTCAACAAACCCGTCATCGTTTCCACCGCCATCGGGCGGGGTGCGAAATGGTCGTCCCAGCAAGCGGAGAACATGAGGCCCGGAGACTATATCCTGATGACAAAGCAGGCCGCTATGGAAGGGACCGGAATTATCGCCGGCGACTTCAGGGACGAGCTTTCCGGGCTCCTGTCTGAGGAAGAATTTCGAGAGGCCGCGGAAATGCTGAAAAAGGTCAGCGTTGTAAAAGAAGGCGTCATCGCGGGAAAGATCGGCACGGCGGGCATGCACGACATCACCGAGGGCGGCGTGTTGG
>DLFX01000144.1 GCA_002482405.1 Firmicutes bacterium UBA7709
CATCTCGGCGTCAACGGGATCGTCGGCGGCGCTATGATATTTGCCAGCATGTTCTATATGGAGTCGGGAGAAAGCAAATCCGGCGCTCCCGTGATCACGCCGAACATGCCGCCCGGCATTCCGCCGGAGCCATCCGGCACGCATTTTAACCGAATATCAGAAAATATCCCATCACAAGAATTCCAAGAACGATCCGATACCAGCCAAACGCCTTGAAATCGTTGGTTTTGATATATCCCAGCAGGAAACGGATCGCCAGGATCGAAACGATAAACGCCACCGCCATTCCCACCAGCAGAATCGAAAGCTCCATGCCCGTAAAGGCAAATCCGAACTTTACGAGCTTCAGCAGGCTCGCGCCGAACATGACGGGGATAGACAGGAAAAAGGAGTATTCCGCGGAGACGGTGCGGGAAGCGCCCAGGATAATTCCTCCGAGGATCGTGGCTCCTGACCGCGAGGTTCCGGGAATCAGCGACAGCACCTGAAACATCCCGATGAGAAACGCCGTTCGATAGCTCAGGCTGTGGAAATTCTGCACGTTGCTCACTCTTCCCTTATTGCGGTTTTCAATAACGATGAACAGAACCCCGTAGATAAAGAGCGTCAGCGCCACGGTCTGATAGTTGTAAAAATGCGCGTCCAGCCAATCGTCGAACAGGAATCCCAGCACCGCCGCCGGCAGAACGCCGACCACCACCTTGCCCCAGATCGCCCAGGTGTCCCGCTTCTGCTTCTGGGTTTTTTTCGGGGAAAAGGGATTCAATTTATGGAAATAAAGAATCACTACCGCCATGATGGCTCCCAACTGGATCACGACGCGAAACATTTCTTTGAATGCGTCCGACGTGTTGAGCCGGATAAACTCATCCACCAGGATCATATGTCCGGTGCTGCTGATAGGAAGCCATTCCGTAATACCTTCCACAATACCTAAAAAGACTGCTTTTAAAAGTTCAATAATCAAGACATCCCCTCCGTTTTCAGGCTATATTTTTATTTTTCGGGCTAACGAGTCAGTCAAATGACACGTCAGTCAAATGATATGAGCTGGAGACAGTCAACGCTCAACTGGTAGGTGACGTCCTTCCGTTCCACGATGATGGAAACCGCGCTCCTCAGCGGATCATCATCCAGAATGTGGGATATCAGCTCCTTTGTCGGGTTGATGGCAAAAGGATGCCCCACGAGCTTCAGCATGGAAAAACCCCCCGCCGTATCGCCATAGGCATAGCTTTTTGAAAGATCGATCCGGTGCTTTTCCGCCATTTCCGCCACGGCCTTTTTCTTGCTTTTGGAATCCCACATCGGAATGATTTTGCCGCTGTAGGCTCCGTCGCTTCCGATCTCATAAACCGTGCCTTTGTAGTCGTCCATCCCGTACCTCGCGGACATTTCGCGCACCAGTTCCACTGGCGAGCCTGAAATCGCGATGACGATATGCCCCTGATCCTTATGCCACTTAATCCTCTCCCGAGAATAAGTGTAAACGCGTTCTCCCTTTTGTTCAATCACTTTTTTCGCAATGTAAGAAATATGAAAGGGATTTGTAAACTTTATCGTTTCGGTATAGATGTCCACCATCTTCTGCAGATAAAGGTCATAATCTCCCAGGCGCTTGTTCCACTGCNNGTTCCATCTGTTGTTGTCGATCAGCCCATATTTGATCATCTTCTTAAACATTTCGCTGATCAGGCCCTCCCGCGAAATAGTGCCGTCAATATCGAAAAATGCCGCGATCCTTTGCATCACGCACCTCCTTCCCAATATACCCGATAACTCCCTGTTATCGTTTATTATAGCATGAAAAAGCCGTATCCATATAGAATTTATACAGATACGGCTCTGAATCTACCGCCTCACAGGATCCGGAAGCTCACCATCCGGATCGTATTTTTCCGATGAATCTCAAACAGCTGGTGCGCATTGATAATCTGCCGCTCGCCGCAGTTTGAGAGAATGATCTCGATATGGCCGGGATCGTTTTCATCTATGGCATACCCCGTGATAGTCACCCAATGCCAATTATCTTCCTTCAGGGCGCTTGCCCGGTGGAATAAAATCAGCAGGGCGACGGGATCGCCGCCGTCGATGCTTTCCCGGACGAAGTCAATGGCTTCTTCCTCGCTGTGAAAACCGTGACAGAATTTCGCCTCCGCTTCAATTCCATGCTCCCTGCAGAATCTGACAAACTGCCTGCCGAATTTCTTAACGTAGGGATATCCGATCATGCCCGGCTTCATATAGGTGTACATTTCTTCCATCGCCCGAATATACTCCGCCTGATCGAACTTTCTGCTGTTTCCGTCGTAGATCACCGCCATTTCAGGATGGTTCGCGGCATAATACGCGGCGAGGTTTGTTCCGCTGGTGCATCCGCATCCCGCTCTTCTCTGCATGTTTTGGGAAAACCATTCCTGGTTTCCTCCGTATCCGACCACAGCATCCTCATGATAAACCGTGGGAAAGCTCAATTCTTTGACTAACATTTCAAAACATCTCTTCTTCATGGTTATAGATATTGGGAATCAATCCGAAATTTGATCCGGTCTTACG
>DLFX01000309.1:0-423 GCA_002482405.1 Firmicutes bacterium UBA7709
ACGCTGATCGATGAGTTTGAATTTTCCTATCTTGAACCGGTAGTCGGCGTTTTGATCAAGTATATCGAAGGCGTTGACGGAGACAACATCCTGCTTTTAAAAGAGGCGGACCTGAAGCAGATCCTGGGGCATCTGCTTTCCATGGCTCCGGAAGAGATCGTTGAGCTGGATGAAATCAGCCTGAGCGCCATCTGCGAGATCATGAACCAGATGANNNTGGCGTCCTTCCTCGGACAGGTAGTCAATATTTCCCCGCCGGAGATCATGGACACCACCGAAAATGTAAAAGAGATGTTCACGATCAAGGGAGATACCCTGGTAAGCATTAAATTCAACCTGAGCATCGACGGACTTATCGACAGTGAATTTATCAGCGCCATGGATCCTTCTCTGGCAAAGGAAATCGTGGAAAAATCCTATGGG
>DLFX01000309.1:448-16285 GCA_002482405.1 Firmicutes bacterium UBA7709
GCAGCGGCCGCGGAACAGGCGGCTCCGGCGGCGACCGCAGCGCCTGCGGCACAGGCGGTTCCAACAGCCGCCGCGGCAGCACCTTCTCCGGCGGCGGCCGCTGTCGAAATTCCGGTAGCTCAAGCATTTGCACCGGTCCAGGAAACGCCCGTTGCGGCAGCCGTGACTCAAGCGGCGGCGGCTTATACACAGGCGGCGGGGCAGGCTTATCAGGCGGCGGTTGAGATGCGGCCCGTCATGGTGGAGCAGGCCCCGAAGCAGCAGGTGCAGGCGACACCTTATACCTATAGGCCCTTGGGCCTTGAAAAAACCATTGCCGATCTCGGTATCGACGACAACAATCTTGAACTGATCATGTCGGTACCGATCCAGATCACGGTAGAGCTCGGCAAGACGAAGAAAAAGATCAAGGATATTGCGGAGCTTGCGGTTGGAAACATTGTTGAGCTGAGCCGCCAAGCGGGAGACCAGGTGGACGTGGTAGCAAACGGAAGGCTGATCGCCAAAGGTGACGTTGTGGTGGTAGATGATAACTACAGCGTCAGGATCACGGAAATTATCAAAGCGAAGGACAGTCTTGCTGAAGTAAAATAAAATATAAAAATTATAGTTTGAAGAGGTACAAAAACGATGGCTAAGATTTTAATAGTTGATGATGCGGCGTTTATGAGAATGATGGTAAAGGATAACCTGAAGAAAGCGGGTTATTCCGACTTCATTGAAGCAGGCGATGGGGAAGACGCTGTAGAGAAATATACGGAGAACAAGCCGGATCTGGTACTGCTGGACATCACCATGCCCATCAAAGATGGAATACAGACCCTTCAGGCCATTAAGCAGATGAACGCCCAGGCAAAGGTGATCATGTGCTCTGCAATGGGCCAGGAGGGTATGGTCGTGGAAGCGATCAAGCTGGGCGCTTTGGATTTCATCGTAAAGCCGTTTAAACCGGAGCGCCTGATCCAAACGGTAAAGAATGTTCTGGGCGATTAACCGGAGGAGATGCTGAATTGGGAGATATTATTTCACTGTTGTTCGCCCTGATCGGCACCGTTTGTATCATTATGCTGACATATTACGCAAGCAGGTGGTACGCGAGAAAAATGGGGCCCATCGCCGGGGGCAAACATATTAAGGTCGTTGACAGACTGGTGGTCAGCAAGACGGGATCTATCCTGATCGTAGACATCGAGGGCAGGCAATACATGATGGGAGTAAGCGATCAGAACGTGCAGATCCTGATGGAGCTTGACGACCCGATTTCGATTTCCGGAGATCACGGCCCAGGCGGCGACGGCCTGAAAAAGATGATCGGCGGGAACGGATTTGGGAGTCTGCTCAATTCGATTAAAAAGCGGAAGGGTGTTGACTAGATATGGAATTCATGATCAATGGACAGGGCTCCGATGCGGTAAAAATGATCATCGTTCTGACCCTGATCAGCGTTGCTCCCTTTATTCTCCTGATGATGACATGCTTTACCAGAATCATCATCGTGCTCTCTTTTTTGAGAAGCGCGCTGGGACTTCAGCAGACGCCTCCAAACCAGGTGTTGGTGGGGCTTGCGTTGTTTATCACATTCTTTATCATGCAGCCTGTGCTGCATCAGGTCAACGAGACCGCGCTGCAGCCGTATAACGACGGACAGATACAGACCCAGGAGTTTCTGGACAGGGCTTCGGTGCCCATGAAAGAATTTATGCTGAAGCAGACGACTACCACTGAGGTGGAGCTGTTTAAATCCCTGTCCGGCGACAAAGATGTGGCCAAGATGGAAGCAGCCGACCTGCCGTTACATATCGTAGTCCCCGCTTTTATCACGAGCGAGCTGAAGAGGGCATTTTTGTTCGGTTTTCTGCTGTACATTCCGTTTCTGGTCATCGACATGATCGTAGCGAGCACGCTGATGTCAATGGGTATGATCATGCTGCCTCCGGTAATGATATCGCTGCCGTTCAAGATCATGCTTTTTGTTGTGGTAGACGGCTGGGGTCTTCTGATCAAAACTCTGATCATGACATATAACTGACGAAAGGAGTACTGCCGGTGAATACGTTACAATTGACTGAAATTTTCCGGGACGCGATCCTGACGGGATTTAAAGTCGCGGCGCCGATTTTATTGGTGAGTATTCTGGTCGGGTTATTCATTTCGATCATTCAGGCGGCTACGTCGATCAATGAGCAGACCATGACTTTCGTCCCAAAGCTGATCGTGATCGCGCTGATCCTGATCCTCTGCGGAGGGTGGATGCTGCAGCAGATGGTGGATCTGGTAAACCGGATCTTCGAGTTTATCGGGACGTCGATANNAAGATGATTTTATATAGATTGATATCACGGCAGGGTGACAGGGTTTGTTAAATGATTTAAACAACTGGTACATATTTTTATTTGTGGGCTGCAGGATGACCGGTGTGATATTCTTCAATCCGATCTTCGGAAGGGGCAGCGTACCCACGATGGTGAAGATCGGGCTTTCGCTGGGAATCGCCCTGAATGTAGCTCACGGCCTGACCGGCACCTACGTTGCGGATTATACCACCATAGACCTGCTGGTGTCCATGGTGAGAGAATTTGCGGTGGGATATGCGATGGGTTTCGTCATGCAGCTGTTCATGGGCATATTCCATATCGGCGGCGAGCTGATGGACCTCCAGCTGGGGTTCAGCATGGCGCAGATGTACGATCCTTCGACCAATTCCCAGGTTTCCGTGACAGGCAACCTGATCACAATTTTGTACGTCCTGTTGTTCTTCATTACAAACAGCCATATCACTCTGTTGGCGGTGGCGGCGAAATCCTACAGTGTCGTGCCTGTCGGGATTTCCGGAGTGAGCGGAAAAATCGGGGTCTATATGATCGAACTGTTCGGATATATCCTGGTCTACGCCCTGCAGCTGGCACTGCCGATCATCGTTACCGAGATCCTCGTAGAGGTAGCCGTGGGCATTCTCATGAGGGTCGTCCCGAACATCAACGTGTTCGTGGTCAATATACAGCTTAAGATCATGGTAGGACTGATGGTGCTGCTGACGATCATTCCCATACTGGTCCGGTTTATTGCAAAACTGAACCTCATCATGCTGGACCGGATGCAGGACGTCCTGACTTACTTCATTTAAAGGAGGTGGTTTGCGGTGGCGGAAACGAATAAAACCGAAAAAGCAACCCCTAAAAAGAAGCGGGACGAGCGAAAGAAAGGAAACGCTTTTCAGAGCAGAGAGGTCATAAGCATCGCAATGCTGATCGTCGGTTTCGTCCTCATCAGCAAGCTCGGCAGCTTTATCGTGACTCAGATCAAAGGGCTTTACATGAGCGATCTGGACAAGATGAGCGGGTTTTATGACCTGACCATCACAGGATGCATGCAGATTCTGAGAGAGGCTGTGACGGTATTCTTTATTTCCGCCGTGCCGATTCTGGTGGTACTTGCCCTGACCGGCATCGTTATGACCGGAGCCCAGACCGGATTTCTGGTTTCGGGAGAACTCCTGAAATTTAAATACAACAGAATCAGCTTTATTCAGGGAATAAAGCGGATGTTTTCCCTTCGGGCGGTGGTGCAGCTGGTGAAATCCATCCTCAAGGTGGTCATCATCCTGTGGGTCATCTATACCAGCGTGAAGGACCTTCTGGTGGTGACGCCGGACATGCTTACAACCAGCCTGGACAACAATCTTCATTTTATGATGGACCGCATCATGTCCATCGTTTATAAGATCTGCCTCATATTTATCGCTGTCGCCGTTCTGGACTTCGCATACCAGAAATTCGACTATGAGCAGAAGCTGAAGATGACCAAGCAGGAAGTGAAGGATGAATACAAGCAGACGGAGGGAGACCCCTTCATCAAAGGGAAGATCAGGGAAAAACAGCGCCGGATGAGCATGAACCGGATGATTCAGCAGGTTCCCAATGCCGANNCGGTTGCTTTGAAATATGACCTTGATAACGACCAGGCGCCCATCGTGCTGGCAAAGGGCCAGGATTACATGGCCAAGCGGATCATCGACGTCGCGGAGAAGCACAAGATCCTGATGAAGGAAAATAAACCTCTGGCTAGAAGCTTATATGAAATGGTTGAAGTGAACGACTATATCCCTGCCGAACTGTATCAGGCGGTTGCCGAACTGATGGCCTGGGTGTATAGCACGAGAGAAAAGGTAAGTAAAAGATGAAGCTATTGCAGAATGTTGTGGTTGTATTTGTTATTATGATCGTTGCGCTGATCATAATTCCGCTGCCGCCATTTTTCCTCGATTTCATGTTTATCGTGAGCATATCGGTTTCGTTGATGATCCTGACCACGACGATGTTTATCAAGGGGCCGCTGGAGTTTTCCATATTCCCGTCCCTGCTGCTGATCACCACGCTGCTGCGGCTGGCTCTGAATATTTCATCCACCAGGCTGATCCTTTCAAACAGCGGTCAGGCCGGCAAGGTGATCGCCACATTTGGAAGCTTTGTGCTGGGCGGGAACGCCATCGTAGGATTCATCGTATTTATCATCATTGTGGTGGTCCAGTTTATCGTAATCACCAAGGGCGCGGAGAGGATCGCGGAAGTATCCGCAAGGTTTACTCTGGATGCGATGCCAGGAAAACAGATGGCCATCGACGCGGACCTCTCTTCCGGCCTGATCAACGAAGCGGAAGCCAAGGAGAGAAGAAAGAACATCCAGAGAGAATCGGAATTCTTCGGGGCCATGGACGGAGCTACCAAGCTCGTAAAAGGCGACGCCATCGCTTCCATCATCATCGCGATGGTCAACCTCATCGCCGGAACCATCATCGGTATGATCCAGGGCGGCATGACCTTCTCGGAAGTACTGACAGTATACTCCATCGCTACCGTAGGAGACGGTCTGGTGAGCCAGATCCCGGCGCTGATGATCTCCACGGCGACGGGCATGGTGGTGACCAGAGCGGCTTCGGAAGGCAACCTCAACGAGGACGTCAGAAAGCAATTCTTATCCCAGCCCAAGGTGCTGGTGATCTCCGGTCTCGTCATCCTGTGCATGGCCTTCATTCCCGGAGCGCCGATCCCGCAGATCGCGGCCCTCGCATTTATCCTCATCGCTCTCGGAATCAGCCTCATTCGAACGGAGGCATCCAAAAAGAAGACGGAAGAGATCCGGGAGATGCAGGAATTCCTTGGTGAAGAAAACAACGAGGCGAACTATTACAGAAATATCGACAATGTATATAACCTTCTGGGCGTCGAGCCCATTGAGATGGAATTCGGATACTCACTTCTCCCCCTTGTGGACGAAGCCACCGGCGGGAGCTTTATCGACCGGATCGTGATCTTCAGGAAGCAGTTCGCTCAGGAGATGGGCGTCGTCATTCCCACCGTGAGACTCCGGGACAACGGGCTCATCAATCCGAACCAGTATCTGATCAAGATCAAGGGAGAAGAGGTTGCAAGAGGAGAGGTGCTGGTGGATTATTACCTGGCGCTGGATCCGGGCAACAGCACCGGCCCTATCGAAGGGATCGACACCATAGAGCCTGCTTACGGGATCCCCGGAAAATGGGTCACAGAGAGCGAACGGGAGATGGCGGAGGTTTACGGGTACACGGTTATCGACGCCCTGTCGGTGATCGTGACCCACATGTCGGAAACCATCAAGAGGCACATTCACGAACTGGTCAGCCGCCAGGATATCAATATCCTGCTTCAGAACGTATCCAAGGCAAATCAGGCTATTGTGGATGACGTGATACCGAGCGTGATCAGCGTTTCCGACCTTCAGAAGATCCTGATGAACCTTCTGAAAGAGGGCGTACCCATCCGGGATATGGAAAGCATTCTGGAGACCATCGGCGATCAGGGCCAGGCCATCAAGGATACCGATATGCTGACAGAGTATGTAAGGCAGACCCTGAAGAGGACCATTACGAGAAAGTACACCGACGGCAACAGCATCAAGGTAATCTCTCTTGATCAGAGCATCGAGAACACGATCTTAAGCTCCGCCAAGAAGAGCGAGCATGGGACCTATCTGGCCATAGAGCCCCAGGTCGTCCAGAAGATCGTGGAAAGCGTTACGGAACAGATCGATAAGGTGAAAGAGCTGATCCATCAGCCGATCATTCTTACATCGCCCATCGTAAGGATCTACTTCAAGAGGCTGATCGACCAGTTCCTGCCGAATCTGACGGTGCTGTCCTTCAATGAGATCGACGCCAACATCCAGATCCAGGCAATCGGAATCATACAGATAAAGGAATAAAATGGTCAGCCTTTGCCGGGGCCGTCCGGCATATGGCATGGAATACAGCTGCCGGGGCCGCCCGGCGTACGGCGGGAAATACAGCGGAAAGGGCAGCTTGCAAAGAGGAGGTGAGGTTACATGAATACAGCTGAAATCATCGAAGAAGACAAAGTACTGGAGCAATGGAGATATTATAAATCGAGCAAAAGCATCGAGGTCCGGAATGAGATCGTATTGCAGTATACCGGCCTCGTCAGGAAAATCGTATTGCGGTTCAAAGGCAGTTACAGCAATTTCGGGCAGCTGGACGATATGGTGAACCAAGGGATCATCGCCCTGATCGACGCGGTGGAAAAGTTCGATCCGGATCTTGGCAATAAGTTTGAAACCTTTGCTTCTTTAAAGATAAAAGGCGCCATCATCGATTTCATGAGAAAACAGGATTGGGTCCCGCGGAACCAGAGAAATCTGGCGAAGGAGCTGGATGAGGTATACAACGAGCTTTACTCCGAGCGGGGCTGTGAGCCGACAAAGCCGGAGATGGCGGAGCGGATGGGCGTGTCCCTTCCCCACCTGGACAAGATCCTTCAGCAGCGCCACAATTCGATCATTCTCTCCTACGAGGAAGCGATCAATGAGAAGATGATGGTGGCGTCGCCCCTCATCGTCAATGAGAGCGAAAAGGATTCCCCGGAAGCGGGCCTGCTGTACGAGGAGATGAAGGAGAAACTGATGGAGGCAATCGATCAGCTGAACGAAAAGGAACGGTTGGTCGTCTCACTATATTACTATGAAAACCTGAAGCTGCGGGAGATCGCCGAGGTCCTGAACATTACGGAATCCAGGGTCTCCCAGATCCACTCGGCAGCCATCGTCAAGATGAAAAACAGAATGATAAACTATTGATGCATAAATTCTGTCAACGGCGCCGAAGCGCTGGACAGAATGTTAGAAGGGAAAGCCTTTCAGAAAATTGACAGGCAAAAGGAGGGTATCAAAGATGATAAGAGGATTGTATTCGGCTGCGGCCGGAGTCCTGACACAGAAGAAGGCGTTGGACGTGATTTCGAACAATATCGCCAATGCTTCCACAGCCGGTTATAAGAGCCAGTCAACGGTGGAATCCAGCTTTGGAGAGCACATGCTCAACAGGATGACCACCATGGAAGGAGAGGCGAAGCAGGATATCGGCCCCAGCTCCTACATGACCATCAACAGCTCCCAATATACGGACTATTCTCAGGGGACCTACGAAACCACCCGGAGGCCGGTGGATATGGCTATCAACGGAGACGGGTTCTTCCTCGTGGACAGCGAGACCTACGGTCCGGTTCTCACCAGAAACGGCCAGTTCGAGATCGATTCCGACGGAGAGCTCTATCTTCCGGGAGTCGGCAAGGTGCTGAACGACGGAGAGGATACCATCAGCCTTGAAAACAGCAATTTTACGGTAAGCCCGACAGGAGTCATCAGCGTGGACGGAGACGAGATCGACAGCCTGTATATCGTGAAGCCTTCCGAGGATACGGTTCTTGAGACAGTAGGGCCCGGCGTGTTCCGGTGTCCGGAAGACGGCAGCTACGATCAGGTGGAGACAGGAACCTACAGCGTGCTGCAGGGCACTCTGGAGAAGGCCAATATCAATATGGCCCAGGAGATGAGCAAGATCATAGCGGGCCAGAACCATTACAGTTCCTGCACCCAGATTATAAAAATGTACGATAAGATCAACGAACTGACCGTAAACCAAATCGGAAGAATCGGTTAATCGAAAGGAGCAGAAAATGATCAGAGGATTTTACGCAGGCGCTTCCAGCATGGTAAGCCAGCAGACCAACCTCAACACCATAGCAAATAACATTGCAAACGTCAGCACCACGGCGTACAAACCCCAGGAGACCGCCTTCTCCACGCTGATGTATCAAAATCTCAACGGAGGAGCCGGAGAGGGAAACGATATCGCCGTCGGACACGGAGTCAGAGTCCAGAAAACAGGAATCGACTTTAACCAGGGGCAGCCGCAGCAGACCAACATGTCCATGGACTGCGCGATCCTTGGGGACGGTTTTTTTGCCATAGAAAACAAGGAGGACGGATCCATCACCTACAGCCGTGACGGGAGCTTTGCGCTGAGCGTGGACGGTTCCAACGCCTATCTGGTCAACAGCGCCGGAAATTATGTGCTGGATGCGGACGGCGAGAGGATAGAGGTAACGGAGCCTGAGACGGATGACGACGGCAATGTCACCGGCGGGTTTGACGCCAAACAGGTGGGCGTCTATACTTTCCCGAACCAGTTAGGGCTGGAGCTGGCCGGAGGAAATCAATACAGGTCCACCGAACTTTCCGGGGAAGGGGAAGCCGTGGAGAACCCTGTGGTAAAGGTCGGATATCTGGAAAACTCTGGAGTTCAGATCGCACAGGAACTCGTAAAGATGATCGAGTCATCCAAAGGATTCGCATTCGGATCTAAGATCGTACAGACGGCCGATGAAATGGAGAGAATCATAAACCAGCTCAGATAGCGAAAAAAATTACACCGTCAGTTGAATTACCGCAAATATTACTGTAATCGTAAAAGTTGTAGTTTAACATTGCGGTAAGTTGTGCTATTATCTATTTGCAGAAAATTTTGATAAAATGTTACTTTATTTAACATTTTCTGCTATGTTTTATTGATTCTATACTGGGCAGCGGCGAAAAATCCAAAAAGTGTGTAAATTTAGTGTTAAGTGTTAGGAGAAGCATATGGATCAGAATGAAATCCCGGAAGTCAATCAACCTAATCCAATTACTTTAATTGAGGTTTTGCCGAGCGACGACGGAATGACAGGCTTTATCAAGCTGGTCAAGCAAGGGGAGAATCCCGCTCCCGCTACAAAAGAGCAGATGATGGAAGCATTAAAGGCAAATCGGATTACATATGGCATTAAAGAGGCTTCCTTAGAGAAGCTGGCGGCGCGCCCCATCTACAACATCAAAATCGAGGTGGCAAAGGGATTGCCTCCCGTGTACGGTAAAGATGCAACCGTCACTTATTATGTGAAAAGGGATTCGGAATACCGACCTGAAATCAATCTGGAAGGGGAGGTCGACTATAAGAATCTGGACTACTTCCAAATAGTGAAAAAGGATCAGGTGCTGGCAGAGCTTACAAAGGAGACCGAGGGCTCCGAGGGAGTTAACGTCTATGGGGCGGCCATACCGACGAAGTCCGGCCGGCCGATCGCCTCTCCCCAGGGGAAGAATACGCGCCTTGAGCAGGACGACACCGTCCTGCTGGCGGATTGCGACGGAGTGATCCATTTTATCAGGGACATCATCGACGTCAACGATATGCTGAGAGTCAACAGCAATGTGGATCAGCTCACCGGGAATATCAATTTTACGGGGGACGTTACCATTGAGGGCGATGTGAGCGACGGCTATTCTGTCAAATCGGGCGGAAATATCATCATAAAGGGCGTTGTTGAGGACGCCGCCATAGAGGCTGCGGGCAATGTCCACATCTCAAAGGGCATCAACGGCGGCGGCAAGCACAGGATCTTTGCGGGCGGCAACTTAAAATGCAAGTATATCGAGCATGCGAACATTTACGTGGAAGGTGATATCAACGTGGATTATATCATCGACAGCAACGTCACCTGCATGGGAAATATCGAGCTGTCCGGCAGCCGGGAACTGGTGGTTGGCGGAGAACTCAAAGTCCTCGGAGAATTGAGGGCGAAGGATATCGGCTCCGAAAGCGAAAGGGCTACCAAGATCGAAGTGCTCGGCGTGAAAATGATGGATAGCGTTACCATCGATAAGCTGACAAAGGAACGGGACGAGCTGAATGAAAGGGTGCGGATTCTGGCGGAAAGTTACCAGAAAATGAGTCAGGCAAGGATGAACGCCGCCGACGACTTCATCACCCAGCTTTCCATTACCAAAAAACAGATTATCGTCATAAGGGAAAAGATCGATCAGCTGAACTTCCGGATCCAACAGCTGGAAAAGGACTGGACCATGGATTTTCCGGGCGCCATCATCTGCAAGCGCAGATTGTATCAGGGTGTAAAGATCAGCTTCGGCGAGGAAAAATTTCACTTTGAACTGTCCAACCTGGAGCATTGCAGGATTTTCTGGGCCGACGGCAAAATCATACATGGAACAGTATAAAGGATGAGGTGAGAAGGCTTGTCTGAGCATTCCTATATTAGAATAGATGTGATCTATGAAAAGAATATTACGGTTTCATCCGACCATCCTTCCGTCACAGGAGGCAGGATTATTCTGAGAGGTGAAGATTTTGCCCTGATTCCCCACAAGGCGGAAGTCGAAATCATCGGATATTTAATGGACGGGATCGTTTTTATGATGGGAAAGGTGACGGTTTCCACCAGATCTCAGCTCAACGTCAATGTGACTAATACCGGCGAAAAGCTGGAGCGAAGGAGCTGCCTCAAGGTCAGGACGAAGATGGCACTCCTTTTGCACAAGGCTTATTCTCTTGGAAAGCGCCATATCTCCTATACCGTCGATCAGCCGATCCTGACCAGGGATCTGAGCATCGGAGGGATCGCGTTCTACTCCAACAGCGTTTTATTTGAAAGTCAAAAGATCGAAATGGATCTCAGCCTGTTAAAGTCAGGTCTCATGGTTGAAGCCGTCGTTCTGCGCAAGGAAAGGGGATTCTACCGAGGCGGATTCCGGTATAAATACGGCTGCCGTTTTCTGAACGTCAGCGGGGAAAAAGAGAGAGTTCTCTGCGAGTTTGTCCTTCAGACCCAACTCAAAAACTATAACAAGCTGCATGATAATAAAGATTAAGGAGGATGATGCGGGATGTCAAAGACAGTTGCAATTACAAATCAGAAAGGCGGCGTGGGAAAGACTTCTACCGCGAGCGCCCTGGCAAGCGGCTTGGCGGACAGAGGATATAAAATACTGGCTATCGATCTCGATCCCCAGGGCAATCTTGGATTCTGTCTCGGAGCGGAAATCGACAACAGCCCTACGGTGTATGAGCTGATGAAGGGAAGCTGCTCCATCGATCAGGTGATCCAAAAGAACGAGGGCATCGACATCATCCCATCCAATATCCTCTTGAGCGGCGCAGAGTTGGAATTCAACCACCTGGGAAGAGAATACCTCCTGAAAAACAGCATCGCTCCCGTTCGGGACAACTATGATTACATCATCATCGATACGCCTCCGGCGCTGAATATATTGACGGTCAACGCTTATACCGCGACGGATAACCTCATCATACCGATGATTCCGGAAATTTTGAGCCTGCTGGGCATTTCCCAGCTCCGGGAGACCATCGATCTCGTCAAAAGTATTTACAATCCGAAGATCGAGGTAATAGGGATCCTTCTCAACAAATATGACAAGCGCAGGATATTGACAAGAGACGTGGAAGAGATGGCGGAAATTTTAGCAAAGGAACTGAATACCAGGGTATTCAAGACAAAGGTCAGATCCTCTGTTTCTNNGCTCACGGCGAAAGCATATACAAATACTCCCCAAGAGCGAACTCCGCCAGGGATTATAGGCAGCTGGTCGATGAGTTGATTTCACAGAAGGGGATGAAATTGGATGGCGAAGAAAAGCAATAAAACCGAACACGTGTTAAGGTTGATCACGAAAAATGAAAAATCGGAACAGGAAGACGATTTTTTTGATATGGGGCAAGGAACCGCGGAAAATGAACCGGTCACCGCGGTGCAGACAGTCATGGAATCGCCGCTGCAGCCCAGCGCTGAAGCGGGGCCTTCTGTCGTAAAAGCCTTCCGGGAGCAGGGACGGGAAAGCGATACCCTGCCGGAACAGAGCGGCGGCCTTGTCAATATCGCCGAAATTTTAGCAAAGGAAAAGGCGGGGCTCGTGATGAGCAAGATGAAAGTCTGCACCTGCCCGACATGCGTAAACGACGTATTGGCATTGGCACTGAACTCATTGCCGGCAAAATATGTCTCTGCCGGCGAGACTCAGGATTCTTTAAAGCGTGATAACTATAAAAAACAATATGAGACGGAAATTCTCGCTGCCCTTACAAAAGCCTGCGTTCGGGTGAAAGCGTCTCCACGGCACCAGGAGCAGAAGTAGATCCGCCCTGAAGACCGTTTATTACTTTGTCAACAGAGGGTAAAATGAGGTGAAGATTTGTTGAATAATTATGATGAACTGAACGACATGCAGCTTGACGTTCTGAGAGAGATCGGAAATATCGGCGCGGGCAATGCCGCCACCGCCCTTGCAACGATCCTGAATGAAAAAGTGGAGATCAGCCTGCCCCAGGTCAGGATCACGGATTTCGATACCGCGGTAAACGCTCTGGGGGGAGCGGAAACCATGACGGTAGGCGTGCTGGTCAACTTCAGCGGAGAAGCCAGCGGAATGATCATGTTCCTGTTGAACATCGATGATGCAAAGGGCGTAACGAGCATTCTCCTTCAGGAGAATGAGGATGGCGAAGACGGGCAGCTGAGCGACATGAAGCTGTCGGCGATCAAGGAAATCGGCAACATTCTGGGCTCTTCCTATATTAATTCCATTTCGACTCTGACAGGGCTCAGAATCAACGTGTCGATCCCCTATGTCGCCATCGACATGGCAGGAGCGCTGATGAGCGTCCCTATCATCGAGTTCGGTTCCGTCGGCGATAAGGTCATGTTTATCGAGGAAAGCTTCTCGGCGGAAGAAAACAAGCTGACAAGCAATATCATCATGTTTGCGGAAATTGAGACTTTGAAAATAATTATGGAAAGATTAGGACTTTGATATATGAGCGAACTACTTGTCGTTGGTATTTCTGACTACAAACTGGCCAGATATCCCAATGTATTCGTAACCTATGCGCTCGGTTCATGTGTTGGAATATGTCTTTATGATAAGCAGTTGAAGATTGGCGGATTATCCCACATCATGCTTCCGGAAAGCAGTATGTTTAATAAAAGCGACATCAACAGAATGAAATTTGCAGATACCGCCATCGCAGACCTGGTGCAGGATCTGATCAGGCTCGGAGCGGACAGGAAGAGACTTACCGCAAAGATCGCCGGAGGGGCGCAGATGTTCGAGGCCCAGCCCGGCAGCCTGGTGGGGACCATCGGAGACAGAAATACCGCCAGTGTCAAGAATACGTTATCCAGCCTCAGAATACCGATCCTCGCCGAAGACACCGGGTTAAATTACGGCAGAACGGTGTATTTTGACCTCGATACCGGGATCATGAAAGTGCAGTCCCTCAGCAGGAGCGTCCGCGAATTCTAGGGTTATATCAAGAGGCTTTTAAGTAAATTCTAAAACCCGGCAGGCTCAAGTTTTTAACTTGTCTGCCGATATTCTTATGGGGAACGGATAGTTGAAAGGAGAGAAAAAAATGTCTGATAACTATGATGAAAACAAGCTGATGGAGGAGGATACCCAGCACGGTAGATTCCTCACTTTTACCCTGGAGGATGAAGTATACGGCATCGAGATCCAGCATGTCACCGAAATTATCGGGATACAGTCCATTACAAAGGTTCCGGAAGTGCCTGACTATGTAAAGGGGATCATCAACTTAAGAGGAAAGATCATTCCTGTTATCGATGTGCGGCTGAAATTCGGAAAACCGGCCATGGAATATGACGACAGAACCTGTATCGTTGTCATCGACATCAATGATGTTTCCGTGGGGTTGATCGTTGACAATGTGGATGAGGTGCTGACCATAGACGATGAGGATATCGCCGCGCCTCCCGCAAATAAAACAGGATTTGAGAACAGATATATCAAAGGCATCGGAAAGGCCGGCGATAAAGTGCAGCTTTTGCTCGATTGTGAAAAACTTTTGAAAACAGAAGAAATGGAAATGATCGAAGGCATAAACAGTTAGACATCTGAGCGCCGGACATGGGAGGAAAGATTAAATGAAAGTGACACGTAAGATAAAAGTGCTGATTGTGGATGACTCACTTTTATTTAGAGAAACTCTGGCGCAGGAAATCGCTAAGGATTTTGGGATTGAAGTAGTCGGAACGGCAGAAGACCCTTTTGCCGCAAGAGATAAAATTTTGGAGCTGAAACCTGACGTCGTCACGTTAGACGTTGAAATGCCGAAAATGGATGGGATCGCATTTCTGAAAAAGCTGATGCCTCAGTATCCCCTGCCCGTCGTCGTAGTGAGCTCGGCGGGACAGGCTGTATTTGAGGCATTGGATGCTGGCGCGGTTGATTTTGTGACGAAACCGGATATGGCCAGAGCCGGCGGAATGAATTCCTTTATCAATGAGTTGATCGTGAAGATAAAAATTGCATCCACCGCGAAGGTGGGCGAGTTTAAAAAGGATTATGAGTCTGCGAAGATCGTTTCAGGCCGCGGCGCCGGTATCTCCAGCGCTGTTGTCGCAATCGGAGCTTCCACCGGAGGAACGGAAGCGATTTACAGCATTGTCACCACATTGCCGAGGGATATGCCCGGGATTCTGATCGTACAGCATATGCCTCCCGTTTTTACGAAGCTTTATGCCGAGCGGCTGAACAATTCCTGCATGATGGAAGCGAAGGAAGCCGAGGACGGAGATCTGGTGAAGCCGGGAAGGATTCTGGTGGCTGCGGGAGATTTTCATATGAGGCTTGCAAAGGGCCCCTCGGGGTACTATGTGAAGAGCACCCGGGGCGAAAGGGTGAACGGACACTGCCCTTCCGTAGATGTATTGTTTGACTCCGTAGCGGATGTCGCAAAGGAAAAAGCCATCGGCGTCATATTGACCGGAATGGGCGCCGACGGCGCCAAGGGCCTGTTGAATATGCGCAACGCGGGAGCTTACACCATCGGACAGGATGAGAAGACTTCCACGGTATACGGAATGCCCATGGTGGCACATAATATCGGAGCTGTCGCAAAGCAGCTCCCTCTTGATAAGATCGCTCAGGAAATATGTAATTATTTATCTCTCGAAAATAGGTGAAGAAATGAAATTGACTTTAGCAAGGAAAATGGCATCGTTGTTTGGCATCATTATCATCATCGTATCCTCTGTTTTAGGGGTGGTCTCAGTCCAGCTGAGCTCCCATGAATTGACCTCTCAAGCACAGGAGCTGATGTTGAGCTACGCGGACGAGACCGCGGACTATGTTGCGGCGAAGATCGAAAAGAACCTGACCGTGCTCAATGAAGTGGCGGAGAGGGCGAGAACAAAGACCATGGACTGGACGCAGCAGCAGACATCCCTGGAGCCGGATGTCGAGCGGCTTGGATATCTGGATATGGCCGTCGTGACTCCGGATGGAAAAGCCAGATATGTGTTAAGCGGTGAAACCGCCGATTTAGCTGACCGCGACTACATAATCAAAGCGCTGAAGGGAGAGGTCAACATCTCCGGAGTATTGATCAGCAAGGTGACAGGCGAACCTGTCATCATGGAAGCCGCACCGATCACCTCGGCGGATGGGAAGGTAGCCGGCGTTCTGATCGGAAGAAGGGACGGCGCCTATCTGAACAGCATAACCAATTCTGTGAAATTGGGAAAGACGGGCTATTCTTTTATTATCGGATCGGACGGCACGTTCTACGCCCACCCCGATAAAGATTATGTCTTAAAACAAATAAATGTATTTCAAGAGGTAAAAGACGGAGGCGAGCTG
>DLFX01000191.1 GCA_002482405.1 Firmicutes bacterium UBA7709
TGAGGATATGTGGATCCTCGCCAGGGTGAACGACGCGGTGAGAGAGGCCACCGCAAACATGGAACGGTTTGAGCTGTCCCTTGCCGCCCAGAAAGCCTATGAGCTCATCTGGAACGAGTACTGCGACTGGTATATCGAACTGGTCAAGGGCAGGCTGTACGGCGGAGACGAAGAGGACAAGAAGGTCGTCAGGTATGTTTTGGTGAAGGCTTTAAAGGATATGCTGAAGCTGCTCCATCCCTTCATGCCGTTCATTACGGAAGAGATCTGGAGCTTTCTGCCGGAGAGCGAAGCGACAGCGGACAATCCGGAAGGCTTCCTGATCAAAGAGAGCTGGCCGGTATATGACAGCGCCCTGACCTATGAAGCCGAGGTTAAAAAGCTGGAACTCGCTATGGAAGCCATCCGCAGCATACGGAATATCAGGGCCGAAGCGGAAGCCGCGCCTTCCAGAAAGCTCACCGCCATCATCCGGTCCTCGGGAAAGGATATGGAGAATATCAAGGGCGGCGAGCGGTATATCAAGAGCCTTGCCAACATTACGGAAATCAGCTTTATTACAGATAAATCACTGGTGCCGGAGGAGGTCATGTCCGCCGTCATCGGCGACGTGGAAATCTATATTCCCCTGGACGACCTGCTGGACTACAAGGCGGAATTTGACCGCCTGCAGAAGGAAAAAGCAAGGCTGACAGGAGAAGTGCAGAGAGTCGGCGGCAAGCTTGCCAACGAAGGCTTCGTCAGCAAGGCGCCGGAAAAGGTCATCAACGATGAAAGGGAGAAGCTCGCAAAATACGAGGACATGCTGGTGAAGGTCACAGAGCGCCTCGCGCTGGTTGAAAAGAAGCTATGACATACCAAGAGACCCTTGACAAAATCCACAGCTTTCAAAAATACGGAAGCCGGCTGGGCCTTGAGCGCATGGCCCGGTTGATGGAGCTTCTGGGCGACCCCCAGGAGCGCATGAAGGTGATCCATGTGGCCGGAACCAACGGAAAAGGCTCTGTCTGCCGGTATCTGTACTCCGCGCTTCAGGAAAACGGGTATCGGACAGGGCTGTATACCTCTCCGTATCTGGAGCGGTTTACCGAAAGAATGGAATGCAACGGTTCGGAGATATCCCAGGAGGATTTGATCCGATATACGGAGCGGGTTTTGGAAAAGGTGGATCTCATGATTTCGGAAGGGACGGACTCCCCGACGGAATTTGAGCTGATCACCGCCATCGCGTTCCTGTATTTCTCGGAACAGGACATCGATTTTCTGGTGCTGGAGGTCGGACTCGGCGGGAGGGGGGATTCCACCAATATGGTGAGCAGGCCCGCCGTCTCGGTCATCACCTCCATCTCCTTCGATCATATGGAATATTTAGGGGACACCTTGGAAAGGATAGCCATTGAAAAGGCCGGCATCATCAAGCCCGGCGTTCCGGTGGTTTTCAATGTGGACGACGAAGCCGCCGCTGCCGCCATCGGACGGATCGCCGACGAAAGGGAAAGCGAGAAGCACGACGTTCATGCCGCTTCCTGTCAGATAAGGAAAAAGACGTTGGACGGCTCAACCTTTGACGCTGAAATCGAGGGAACAGAATACCCGGGCCTTTTCATTTCCATGCTGGGGAGCCATCAGATCGGAAACGCCGTCTGCGCTCTGGCGGCCCTTGAGGTTTTGAAACAGAGAAGCCTTGTGAATTTGGACAGGGAAAAACTGTATTCCGGCTTTCGGAAGGCGAAACAGACGGGGCGGTTTGAAATCCTGAGGAAAGAACCCTGGATGGTCATTGACGGCGCCCACAACGAGGCCGGGGCCGAATCGCTGCGGGCCGCGCTGAAAGAATATTTTTCCGACGGCAGGATCCTCATGGTGGTGGGCATGCTGGCGGATAAAAAAATAGACGCTATTTTGGAAAAATTTGAAGGGATCACAGAGACATTTATCGCTACGGAACCGGATAATCCAAGAAAGCTTTCCGCTTCCGATTTGTGCAGCCAGATCAGGAGTCGGGGAAAGAGCTGCATTGCCGTCGAAGATCCGGAAGAGGCGTGCGGATATGCGCTGAGCCTGACCGGTTATGACGCGGTGGTGGTTGCAGGTTCCCTGTATCTGATCGGAAAAGTAAGGGGGTTATTGATCCATGAGGAAAAATAAGGTTCTTTTGTTCTACAATCCCTATGCGGGAAACGGCCTGTTCAAAAGCAATCTTGATATGATCATCGAGAAGTTTCAAAAAAGGAAAATGTTTATCGTTCCCGTGAGAGCGGACAAGAAGTCCATTCTTTACGAGGTGATGCGGACCATGGATCCCAACGAATATAAAAAGGTGATCGCCGCAGGCGGCGACGGGACCATAAATGTTTTGATCAATGCGATGATGTGCTACGGCATCGATCTTCCCATCGCGATTTTCCCATCGGGTACGGCGAATGATTTCGCCTACTATTTCGACCTGCCCCACAATATCGACGAAATGGTCAAAATCGCCCTGGAGGAGCACTATACCTATACGGACATCGGAAGAGTCAACGGAAAATATTTCGTCAATGTCGCCGCCATGGGTTTTCTCGTGGATGTCAGTCAGAAGACGGACCCGAATATAAAAAATACCTTGGGGGTGATTTCCTATTACCTGAAGGGAATGTCTGAAATTCCGAATCTGAGGCCGATTCCGGTGAGGATCACCAGCGAAGAATACACCTCGGAGGATAAGATCTACTTCATGCTCGTCATGAACGGCCGATCCGCGGGGGGATTCAAGAGGCTCGCCCCTCTGGCGGAGGTCAACGACGGCCTTTTGGACGTCATGGTCTTTAAGGAAATGCCGATTCTGGAACTCGCTCCGCTGCTGTTCAACGTGATGACGGGGCAGCATCATGAAAATAAAAACGTTGTGTTTTTCCAGACGAAAAAGCTCTATATCGAATCGGAACAGCGGATAGGAACCGACGTCGACGGCGAAAGAGGAGAGGAATTTCCTCTGGATATCGAGGTATTGCCGAGCCGATTCAGGATCAATACGGAGCTGAACAACATGGAAGGGGCAAAGTGGTGAGAAATATTATCATAACAGCCGGAGGAACTTCCGAGAAGATCGACGAGGTCCGGGTGATCTCGAACTTTTCCTCAGGAAGGCTGGGTCTGGCTGTTGCAGACGCTTTTCTGGAGTCTCAGACCGCCGACGTTGGCAAGATCTATTATTTGTGTGACAGAAATACGATGGTCCCTTCCGATAAGCGGATCGAGGTCGTCAGGGTCATGGGAGTTCAAGGGCTTTTGGAGGCCCTGAAAAACCTGTTGACCACGGAAAGGATCGACGCGGTGATTCATGCCATGGCGGTCAGCGATTATGCGGTAAAGATGGTGACCACCCTTGGGGCGATCCGGGCCGGTGAGGAAAACGATCCGGCGAAGCAGCTGACGGACGGAAAGATCAGCTCCGAAATCGAGGACCCGGTGATCATCCTGGAAAAGACCCCTAAGGCGATCGGTGAAATCAAGAAGCTGCATCCGTCCACCATTCTGGTCGGTTTCAAGCTGCTTACCGGCGTGCCTTTAGATGTGCTGATCGGGACCGGTTACGGGCTTCTGCAGAAAAACGGCTGCGACATGGTGCTGGCCAACGATCTGACTGAAATCACAGGAGAGAAGCACGTGGGATACCTGATCGAAAAGAATGGAAAATACGAGAGGCTGACGACGAAAAGAGAGATCGCGGAGGCCATCGTCAGAAACGTAGTGCTGCTGCTGGCGGAAAAGGAGGGATCAAGCCGATGAAGAACATTCTGCTGTGTGTAACGGGAAGCATCGCCGTGTATAAGGCTGCCGAACTGGCAAACCGGTTTGTGAAGGATGGATATAACGTGGACGTCATCATGACCGACAGCGCCGTGGAGTTCGTTACCCCGCTGACCTTTCAGACCCTGACGAAGAACAGGGTGTATACCTCGATGTTTGCCGAGTACGAGCCGGATCAGGTGGAGCATATTTCCCTTGGAAAAAAGGCCGACATCTGCCTCGTGGCTCCGGCTACCGCAAATATCATCGGGAAGCTTGCCGGCGGTATCGCGGACGACATGGCTACCACGGTGATCATGGCTTTGGAGCACGCCCCTGTCTTTATCTGCCCGGCAATGAATACCAGAATGTATGAAAATCCCATCGTCCAGAGAAATATCAGGGAG
>DLFX01000142.1 GCA_002482405.1 Firmicutes bacterium UBA7709
CCATCTCCAGCGGGCGCAGCCCACCACCTTCGCCCACTACATGATGGCCTACGCCAACATGCTCCGCCGGGATGTCACCCGCTTTGAGGACTGCCTGGAGCGCATGGACGAGTGCCCTCTGGGGGCCGGGGCTCTGGCCACCTCCACCTATAATGTGGACCGTTTTGCCACCGCCGCCGCCCTGGGATTCCGCCAGCCCACCGAAAACTCCCTGGACTCGGTCTCCGACCGGGACTTCGCGATTGAGTTTTTGTCCGCCTGCTCCATTTTGATGATGCACCTCTCCCGGTTTTCCGAGGAGATCATCGCGTGGTGTTCCTGGGAGTTCAAATTTGTGGAGCTGGACGACGCGTACTCCACCGGCTCCTCTATCATGCCCCAGAAGAAGAACCCCGACGTGGCGGAGCTGGTCCGGGGCAAGACCGGACGGGTCTACGGCTCCCTCATCACCCTGCTCACCGTCATGAAAGGGCTGCCCCTGGCGTACAACAAGGACATGCAGGAGGACAAGCAGCCGGTTTTTGACGCCGGCGACACGCTGAAAAGCTCTCTCGCCATCTTCACCCAGATGATCGCCACCATGAAGATCCGGGGGGAGGCGATGGAAAACGCCGCGAAATCCGGTTTTATGAACGCCACAGACGCCGCGGATTACCTGGTTTCCAAGGGGCTCGCCTTCCGTGACTGCCATGAGATCATCGGAAGGATCGTCCTTTACTGCATCGAAAACCACAAGGCCATCGAGGAGCTGACCCTGGACGAGTTGAAAGGCTTCTCCGACAAATTCGAAGAGGACGTCTACAAAAAGATCGACGTTCGCGCCTGCATCAACGCGAAAAAATCAAAAGGCTCCACGTCATTTGAGAGCGTAGAGCGCATGCTGTCGGATTGGTGAAACGCGGCTAGGGTTCGCAGGTCAGCTGCATCATAACTTCCAGCTTGTTGTAAACCCCTCGTTCCAGAGGCTCGTACAGAGGCTGGATTTCTTCGTTTTTGAGATAGCTTCTGATGGCCCCGTAGTATTCCTGCTCGCTGAGATTTAAAGAGACCGGCGGGAAACCGTTTCGGATCAGCTCGTAAAACATGGCCATCCGCGCCACCGCTTCCGAGTAGGTCTCGTAAGGATATACCTCCACCAGCTTATTGTGGAGGTACGCGGCCCTGAGGATGGGATTGCTTTCAAAATCGTTGGTGTTCATCCATTGGAACAGGATCTCCATCTGCTCCTCGATCTCGCTTGGGGGAGGCGGTATGTAATCGAGCATGATCAAAACCGGATTGGTCCTGCGGTATTCCGGTCTCCCGGGGTTGGCCAGGATCTGATAGAACCGGAAAAGGTATTTTTCGGTGAGCTCGATCTCCATATCGGCCATATCGTAGGCGAGCCGGATGGCATCGTGGTAATTCCCCACATCCGAGTGGTCCTTCACGGTAGCGCCTGTGACAAAGTCGCCTCTCACGATCCTCTGAAGATCGCTTTTCCCGATGCCGCTGCCGTCCAGGCGCATGGATGTGTATATCCAGTCCACCAGATTGATCTCGTCGATATATTCTGCCGTTTCCCTTGCGTAAGGCTTTCTGTTGTCCAGTATGAGCTTCTTTTTCTTAATTTCACGAAACACGTTTCAAGACCTCGCCTTCCTCAATTTTCCTAATTGTAACACAAAAAATATAAGTATGGAATTTTTTTGATTATGTTTCGCAGTCGGGGGTATTAAATGTATAAATCATCAAAGAGAACGTGCAAACAAACTTANNAAACAAAATGCCAGTGAAAGATTGTATGACGGGTTCCCCGTTCTGTCCCGCAAACCAGGAATCGAAATTTGCGATGCCGGGTTATGAGTCCCAAGGCTGTGATTCCTGTGTGGAAGAGGGCCTGAAAAATCATGAAATTCCAAAATGTTTCTTCTGCAGCATGGAGGAAGAAGGCCCATTAAAGCACAGTGATTTCACCTTTGAAAGCTTTGCACAAAAAATAATGGACATGAAACAAAAATCTCACCGTTAACCTTATCACATAAATTGATCTCAGAAAAGATCAGGAGAAGCACAGGATTTACACACAAGAGGCCGGCGTTGCCGTGTCGTTTTTCGACACAGCGGCGCCGGCCTCTTATTTATGTTTAATGTTTACAATCGTTGTCATGAAACAGCCGGACGGCCGTTTTCTCTCTTACACCGGGTAGACCTTATCCTCTTCGTTCAGCAGTGTGGAGTCGATCTGATACCTCTTTGCGTTTCTGTATTTGAAGAACTCGACAGACGGTCCCGGGAACAGCGCTCTCGTGAGAACGTCCTCCTCTTGCTCCACGTATTCCGCGACTTCTTTCTTGATCTTTTCCAGCTCCGGCTCGATGAGGTCGGCAGGCCTGCAGGTGATGACCTCTTCGTCTCCGATGATCTTCTTCACGATCTCGTCCTTGATGGGAACCGTGGTCTTTCCGTACATGCCCTTTACAAGCTGCTTTACCTCGTTGGGAACCATCTTGTACCGCTCGCCGGTCACGATGTTCAGCACGGCCTGGGTTCCTACGATCTGGCTCGTCGGCGTCACGAGAGGCGGATAGCCCAGATCTTCTCTCACTCTCGGTACTTCCTTCAGCACCTCTTCGAATTTGTCCATGGCGTTGGACTGCTTCAGCTGAGAGACCAGATTGGAGAGCATTCCTCCCGGCACCTGATAGATCAGTGTATTGATATCGACGCCCATCAGCTTCGGATCCAGCAGGCCGGACGCGATGTATTTTTCTCTGATAGGCCGGAAGTATTCCGCCGCATGGTTCAAGAGATCCATGTCCAGCTCCGGATCCCGCTCCATTCCCTTAAAGGCGTAGGCCAGGGGTTCCGTCGGAGGCTGGGAAGTACCTTCCGCAAAGGGGGACAGCGCGGTATCGATGATATCGACTCCGGCCTCTACCGCCTTCATATAGGTCATGCTGCCCAGACCGCTGGTGGCGTGGGTGTGAAGCTCAAGAGGAATTTNNATCTCCTTCACCAGCTCATACGTGTTATATGGGCTCAGCAAGCCCGCCATATCCTTGATGCAGAGGGAATCCGCGCCCATCTGCTCAATCTCCTTTGCGAGCTGAATGAACACCTCGTTGGTGTGAGCCGGGCTGATGGTGTAGGAAATCGTTCCCTGGGCGTGGCCTCCATATTTCTTGGTGGCTTCGATGGCTTTTGAGAGGTTTCTCGTATCGTTCAGCGCGTNNAGCGCGTCGAAGATACGGATGACGTCGATCCCGTTTCCGATGGCTCTTTTTACAAACTCATCCACCACGTCGTCGGCGTAATGCTTGTATCCAAGAAGGTTCTGACCTCTGAGCAGCATCTGCAGCTTTGTATTTTTAATATTTTTTCTGATCGTTCTCAGGCGTTCCCACGGATCCTCGTTCAGGAATCTGAGACAGGCGTCAAAGGTTGCGCCGCCCCATACCTCCAGGGCGTGGTATCCGACGCCGTCAAGGG
>DLFX01000145.1 GCA_002482405.1 Firmicutes bacterium UBA7709
TCCGTGATACCGGCCGCGGGCACAGAGGGCAAAAAGGGCGTCGAAACCGCACTGGATAAGAGCGACATCGCCGACTGGGCATATGCTTATGTGGACCTGATGTTTAAAAAAGGATACATGCAGGGAGATACGGAGGGCAAATTCCGGCCTACCACGGCTCTGACCAGAGCGGAAGCGGCGACGATCCTGCTGAATATAAAGAAGAACGAGCCGGTTATCGCCCCAACGGGCGCGATCGTTTCTCCGCCCGATACGGAAACTCCGGCGGCGGTCTCCGTCGCTCCGGGCTGTCTGGAGCATCCCGAAGAGAAGGGAGCCTTTTTGGAAGGGAGCGGCACACAGGCCGATCCCTATGAAATTTCCACAGAGGAGCAGCTCAATCACATGAGGATGCACGCCACGGAAGGCGCGTTCTACGTGTTGAAGAAAAATATCGCCATCACGAAGGACTATACCGTTACGCCAACCGCCGTGACGGCCGCTGACGCTTCTGAACCCGACTGGAGCGAGGGGAATTTCGCCCCCATCGGCAGTGAGAAAGTTCCGTTTAAAGGGTCGCTTTTCGGGAATGGCTACACCATCAGCGGAATGAACATCTCCGGCACCGTCGGCAAGGGCAAAACCGCCGCCGGCTACGCGGGGCTCTTCGGATACCTGGCCAAGGGCTCCAGCGTTACAGACGTCATCGTGGACGGGTCCAACATCTCAGGAAGCCAATATACGGGCGGGATCGCCGGCTATAACGAGGGGACGATCAAGGACTGTCAGCTTGGAGAGCAAGGGATCATAAACGGCCAGAGATACACCGGAGGGCTGGTGGGATACAGCACGCAGCCGCTGAATTCCCTGCGCAGCAGGGGTACCGTAAAGGGCAGCCAGTCCAATACAGGCGGTATTGTGGGGTATATCGATGCTTCGGAGAAGGCGCTCCTGTACTGCCAGAATGAAGGGAAGGTCACAGGCGAGGATACCGCAGGCGGGATCGCCGGAACGATAGCCGAAGGAACCGCTGAAAAGTGCGTAAACTCCGGGGAGGTAAGGGGCTCCGGTGTGAACGGCGGCATCGCGGGAACGCTGGATTCCAAAGCGGCGGCAGTCACAGACTGCATCAATGACGGCGATGTGGAAGGAAACGGGGCAGGAGGCATCGCCGGAATCAACCGGGGGAAGATCAGCTACGGCTATAACTCCGGAGCTGTGGACGCAAAACAGGACGGCGGCGGGATCGCCGCGCATCAGAGCGGCGATGGCGTCATCTCCAAATCGTATAATGAAGGCGCTGTCTCTTCCAACGATACTGCAGGAGGCATCGCCGGGGAAAATAACGCGTATATCGAAAACAGCTATAATGCGGGCAAAGTAAAAGGGGACCGTCTCTCCGGCGGCATCGCGGGATTGAATGCGGGAACGGCTGAAAATATCTACAACGCCGGGAAGGTGAGAGGCGATACGACAGCAGGAAGTCTCGCCGGCCGGAACAGCGGCTATCTCACCAACGCCTATTGGCTCGACACCACCGCCGATTCAGGCGCCGGACTCGAGG
Source organism: Firmicutes bacterium UBA7709 (assembly GCA_002482405.1). The sequence continues at coordinate 1,544 of DLFX01000145.1, forward strand.
ACAACAAGAACCATGAAAAAGATGTAAGAAAGGTGACCGACGAGGAGCTTTCCGGGCAGAGGAAGGTCAGCGCCACCTCGGGATACGCCATGCTGATCGATCTCATGAATTCAAACAACGCCACCCCTTCAGACAAAAATCCCGAGGCGGTATGGGAATATACATATAAGATACTGGTTCCGGCTCCTTCCAACAATACGGTGGTCTCCGACGGCGGCAGTATCGTTCCGCCCCTTACCATGCCCAGCACGGACAACACCGGAAACACCATCGATCCTTCGGATCTGAAGACGGAATACCTGTACCCGCGCATCATCAATTAAGGATTTGTCAGGAAAATTTAACATGTTTGTAATGGACTTGAGCAGAAGCTTTGCTATAATTAATTGAATGAAGCGGAAAACGCGCTTAAAAATGAGAGCGAAACAGAAGAGCGCGAAAAACGAAAAATACGTAAATATAAGGGAGGTAGAACAATATGAGGATTTCAAAAAAAATAATTACATTAATTATGGCTACCGTGGTGGTCTTTTCTTCATCGGCGGTGGTCTTTGCCGACACGACTTATCCTACGGACACTCTTAATACGCCGCTGCAGGCTCCGGTCAACTTTCTGATCGATAAAAAAATACTGACCGGATATCCGGACGGAACCTTCAAGCCGGACAATACCATCACGAGAGCGGAAATCGCCGTCGCCGTAGCCAAGATGACGAACAGGACCGGCGATCTGGAAGCAATGGCAAAGAAGAATACCTTTGCCGATCTCAGCGGTTACGACTGGGCCAAGGGCTATATCAACGCGCTGGCGGACGCCGGTATCCTCAAGGGCAAGACGGCCACGTCCTTTTCACCGGCAAGCAACATCACCTATGCGGAGCTGATCACAATTCTGGTCCGCACCAGCCAGGGAGCGGCTTCCGAGCTGGAGGGCTACGGCACATGGCCGGACAATTACATACAGTATGTGCAGATGTATAACATGCTCGGCGACGTCAGCATCACCGACTGGAACGCTGCCGCGACCAGAGGGGATACGGCGAAGCTCATCTATAGATTTACGCCTAAAAACTAGCAGAGCAAATAATAATATAAAGCTGCTATGAAAAACAAAGCATGAAATGACGATGGAAATTAGGGGGGAATCAAAATGAAAAAAAAATTACTAAAAACAATTGCATTGGCTTTGGCCTTGTCCTTGACCGCAACAACGGCGGTTTTTGCCGCGGTACCGGCGGACGTAAAAGGACAGAGCTATGAAGAGGCGGTTACGGCGCTGGTAGAAAAAGGGATCATCACCGGGGATACCGACGGCTCTTTCCATCCGGATTCCGAGCTGACCAGGGCCCAGGCCTGCATCATCATCGTAAAATCCATGAACGCGCCTGCCGTGGAAGTTACCGGCTCCGCCACACAGTCTGTCCCGGGCAGCGGATTTTCCGACATGAGCGGATACGGCTGGGCGGAAGGCTATATCAGCTACGCGGTAAAAAATGACGTCGTAAAAGGTTATCCGGACGGCACCTTCAAACCGGGAAGCAAGGTCACCATGAACGAACTGGCTACCATGGTGCTCAGAGCGGCAGGCTATTCCGATAAGAATCTTAGCGGGACCTGGCCTTCCAATTACGTCGCTAAAGCCGCGGAGCTTGACCTTTTGAAGAATATCCCGGCTCCGATGCCGGAATTGGCGACAAAATGGATGGCGGCCCAGATGGATTATAACGCGCTGGAAAAGATCGCGGCGGCAAATCCGGAACCTTCGGCTCCTTCCCAGGGGACCGATGAGGACAAAGCGAAAGACGTTCCCGACACCGCAAACATGAAGTTTATGACCGGGACTTTCAACGAGACCATGACGAGCTTTTCGGGGAACGAGATCGCGAAAAACGCAATCCTTTACACCTACGGCAAATCCAAGGATTACAGCAGCACCATGACGTTTTCCGCAAAGGCCGCAGATTACAGACTGGATACCGTCTATAAATTTAAAAACGTGGAGACGCCCGCATTCTACAGGCTGGAAAATAACAAGATCACCGAAATGGTAATACCGACAGACGTCGGATACAGCGGAAGGGCGTACGGAGTCATCAATGAAGTCAGCACTACTGTAAACGGCGACGGAGATTCGGTGACGGCGCTGGAGACTCTGACCGCGACGAGAGAAATCACCTGGCTGTCAAAGAGCGGATTTAAGGATGTTCCCGCCGCCTCAGGCGCAAACGGTTATGAGAAGGGAACGGTGTTTGAAATTCTCGTTTCCAACGGCACGATCAAGCAGGTGACCACAGCTGCCGACAGCGGCAAGAAAAATGGCGATTTTAAGGAATTGTCGGGCAGCGGCTTCGTGAAAGTGAAAAGCTTTGACGACAACGTCATTGAAACCGTCGACGGCGATCTTATCCCGGTCAAAGACAATGCTTCCGTATACGTAATGGACGAAGACAAAGACCCGATCTATTCCACGGGAAGCCTGAGCAGAATCACGGAAGGCATGCAGGTAAGGGCTTACGACGTCCTGGACGATGATGAAGAGACGGCGGATGTCATTGTAGTGATGAAATAAAGCAGTGCTGTATAGTAAGGTATATGCAGCAGCGTAAAGCGTAAATAGAGTAAAATGAAAAAGGAAAAGCCCGGTCAGTCTTGCCGGACTTTTCTAATTGACGCTTTACCTGCCCTGGTCAATCGATACTTTTGCAGCCTGCTGTTCGGCTTGTCTGGTACGGTCATTTCGATTAAGCCCACAGTCAGGAGTGGCTTGATATGCCGATTGAATGAGCGCGAATCGCTGTTCCTTCCGATTGCGGCAAAAATTTCTTTACGCGACAAGGTTTTGCTTTCAAGAATATTCAACACAGCAAGCTGTATGTCGGAGAGTTCGACTTGGTGCTTTTCTTCGTGCCTGACTTGGTGTTTTTCTTGTTGTGCGATAATATCATAAATCGCAAAAAGCGTAAATTCGATAAACACGCCGGAATCGTTGGCTTTCCGTGCATCCTCAATCGCCTGATAATACTGCGGCCTGTTTTGGTACAGCACCGATTCCATCGGTATCCACGCGAAAAT
>DLFX01000376.1 GCA_002482405.1 Firmicutes bacterium UBA7709
GAGATGGGGCCCGTACGGTAGTTCAAATACGTTCGACCGGCACATCTACTGACTATACCTTTTGGTGTTATGAACAGGTATACGGTGATATGCCGCAGCGGGTAGAGGAATATCTCTGCATTGCATCGCAGTTTACAAACGGCGCCGGAACTGGGTCCTATGGTCTTAACGGTGTAGCGACACTGCGGGGCAACGAACTGACGAATACTACAAAACTATCCAATCCCAGTGTTAGTGACGAACTCTATGGCAGTAACACAAGCATAAATGGAACCCCCATTTCACTTGGCAACTTTGGCGGCTATATTACATATTACTATGAAAAACCCATCATTGATAACCCCAACAACCCTTACGGAGTGGACTTCATTGTCTATGGCAATTCCCACGATGGCGGACCAGGCTTTGCTGAACCGGGAAATGTGCTCGTTTCAGAGGATGGAGAACACTGGTATTCTCTTGCGGGTTCGCTGCATTACGATGATGCCGCCATATGGGGCTACTCTATGACATATAAACCCAATGCCTCAACATCTATTTGGACGGACAATTACGGCGGTGCAGGCAAGGCAGGAGGTTATCCTGTAAAGGAATTTTATCCACTGTTTCCTTGGACGCCGGAGCTTGAAAGGGAAATCACTCTAACAGGCACGTTGCTTGTGGCAGAATCAGGGAAAAATGAATACGGAAACACCGTGCCGCCATTTCCACATTTCGGTTACGCGGATTGCGGAATCAAGGTTGACACCAATGTTGCTTTGAATCCGTACACGGGATTGGTTGATTGGGTAAGCGCAAGAAATGACGGTTTTGACCTGAAGTGGGCTGTGGATGAGAAAGGAATGCCTGTAGATGTCAGCGACAAGGGATTTCATTACGTCAAAGTCCAGACTGCGACGAATATTCTCAACAGCGCCATAGGTGAAAAGTCAACGGAAATTAATGGAATGCGCCTTACTGCTCCGACCCCTTCCAAAGTTGGTACAACGCAAGCTCCTGCTTCTATCACGGTAGACGGCAAAGCCGTGGCGCTGCAGGACGGCGTGTATGTGTATAACGATGTACCCGTCAGCGGCGCATTCGTCGTGAATGTAAACACGCCCAATGGCTCGAACATCTACATTAACGGTTCCCGGGGAGCTTCCAGCACATACAAAAAAATGCCAAATCATAAGATGCTGAGGATCATCGTGCAGGAAGGGGAAAAGGAGCCATGGATAGGTTATTTCAACCTTGTGGAAGGACAACCGGACGAGAATGATCAGTACACGCTTGTCAAGTTTGATCCTGGTTATGGCAGGATAGAGGGCGCTTACGAACGCACCTATACGCCCGACACACCGGATAAGAGCTTTCCGGTTCCCGTGTGGGAAAAACGTGAATTCTTAGGTTGGTATGACAAGAGTGGAAAAAAATACGACCAATATACACCTGATATGCCCAAAGAGATTGCATTGACGGCGCAGTGGAAATATATTCTTCAGCCGGATGAGGATCCGACCGTAAAGGTTACCTTTCGGCTTATCGGGTCCACCCGTTCAAAGGGAGACGTGGATCTGAGTAAAGGCGACGAAGGATATTACGGTGCAAAATATGTTACATGGAGGGCCACAAGGCAGTGGACGATGGAAAAGGGTTCCACTGTATACGATCTATTTGTGCTGGCCATGGAAGATGCGGGGCTGATCACGAAGGGAGAGGGCAAGAATTACGTGTCAGATATAACTGCCCCATGCGGCGCCTACAAGTTGTCCGAGTTTACGAATGGGGAGCGTTCCGGATGGATGTATACCGTCAATGGAAAACATCCCCCGGAAGGTTTGCAGTACTGGGATTTGAAAAAAGGCGATAAGGTGATCTGGCACTATGTAAACGATTATTCCTATGAAGTTGCAGACTGGGAGAGTCTGGGAGGAAAAGAGTATCCACCTCGAGGGGATGGAAAATATTGGAACAAATGGCTAGAGGCGAAGGATGTAGATCCGAATTGTGACGATGTGCTCGGTGGCGACGCAGCGACAGGTTCCACCACCTTAGCGCCAAAGGTCACGGCGTTAAAAGGTGTGGCGTCTGTTTCCATCAAGGCTTCGGACATGACCGGCGCTATCACCGATGCAAAGAAAAACAGCAGCAAGACCATTGTCATTGCTCCGGAGATCACAGGAACTGCCAAGAAGGTAAGCGTTGAACTGCCGAAATCTTCTCTTTCCTCTGTAGCGTCAGACACTGACGCCGATCTGATGGTTCAGACTCCCGTGGGCAATGTGACGATTCCCAACAGTGTGCTGCCTTCAGTGGTATCCCAGGCCGCCGGAAGCGAGGTAATCATCAGCATTGAAGCTGTGGATTCATCAGCCCTGACAGAGAATCAACAAAAAACTGTCGGAAGCGGTCTTGTTTACGATGTTTCCATTTTGAGCGGCGGCAAGAAAATCACCAACTTTAGCGGAGGCAGCATTACAGTGTCCTTGCCTTATACCCTCAAAACCGGCGAAGATTCCAGCGGCGTCACGGTTTGGTACTTAAACGATAAGGGCGAGCTCGAAAAAATCGCCTGCAAGTACGACAAAGCGACAGGCTTTGCAACCTTTACCACGAACCACCTGTCCAGGTATCTGGTAGGATACAGCAAGGCATGGCAAAACCCCTTCGCTGATGTGAAGAGCGCAGACTGGTTCTATGGAGCTGTGGAGTACGCTTCAATGAATGGACTGTTTAACGGCACCGCCGCTACAGCCTTTAGTCCCAACGCACAGATGACAAGGGCGATGCTGGTCACCGTCCTGTACCGCCTGGCGGGTTCCCCTGCAGTTACGGCGACCGCTGCGGGAGCGGCGGCAACCGGCAGTGCGACTGCAAGCGGGTTCACTGATGTGAAGAGCGGACAGTGGTACAGCGATGCTGTGGCCTGGGCCAGTGCCAACGGTATTGTCGCAGGAATGGGCGGCGGCCTGTTCGGAACGGACAACAACGTGACCCGTGAGCAGATGGCGGCGATCCTCTACAATTACGCCAAGTACAAGAGCTATGACACGGCAAAGGCGGCGGAACTGAACGCCTTTACAGATGCCCCGGCCATCGGAAGCTGGGCGCAGCCTGCAATGAGGTGGGCAAACGCCGAAGGGCTGATCACCGGGCGGACGGCAGATACTCTTGCGCCGGGCGGAAACGCCTCCCGTGCCGAGGTAGCCACTATTTTGAAGAGGTTTGCCGAGGGGATTGCAAAATAACAGTATTTTTCTACACAATAAAAAGGGAAAGCCCCGGAGAAATCCGGGGCTTCCAGACTGCTGACAAACGCGGCGAAGATTTTCGCCGCGTTTTCAAATGTCCAGTTATTAATTTGATTTCTTAATTAGAATTTTAGGCAACCAATAATTGGTTGAAATTGGAAATCTGAAAGCGAATAAGTAGACTTTTAAGTGGATTTTCCCTCCTGCTCAGCAGGAGGGCGATCTTTTTCATATTCTGCACTGCTGCGGTCAGCAGGCATTGTTCACGAACTCCATCGATTCCGCGCAACCGACAATAGCGAAGCCCATGCAATTCTTTTGAATCTGCAAAACTTCGCTCTATGTGCTCTTTTCTCCCTTTGTAGATCTCCTTGCCCGAGTCACTCAGTGTGTAGAGATGCTGCCATTCCTTGTAGTCTTCCCAGATGTGGCGCTGAAGGCTTTTACATGCCTGCTTTTCTGTCAGGCATTCGCCCTTTCTCGGGCAGCTGCTGCAGTAAGATTCTTTTGCCCTGTATTCCCGGTAGCCTTCCCGGTTTGTGGTCCTGTATTCCAGGTATTTTCTTTCCGGGCAGATGTAGGTGTCCCACTCAGGAACATATCGAAACATGTATTTTCCGTAACTGTCCTTTTGCCGATTACTTCTTTTGTAGCCGATTGCCGCATTGATTCCCATATCCCATAATGATTTGCAGATGTACGAGGTATTGTAACCTGCGTCGATCCCGACGCTCTTTGTTTGAAATCCGAATTTTTCGATCTGCGCCTTGATTCTCCCCACATATGGATCTGCGTCATTGAGATTCCCGGCTGTAACATGAGTGTCTGTGATGATGTTCGCTCTCTTATCTACTGTACGGTGATCCAGATAGAAGAACCCTTTTGGTTTTCCGTCCCGGTGCATGAAGCCGCTTTCCGGATCGGTCTTGCTTTGCTTGATCTCTTTGGTCTCTTTTTCGCCTGTGCCTGATCCGCCGGAATTTCCGTCGTCATCTTTATCCTTCAGGGGTTTTTTACCATGCTTTTTCCGATCTTCAGCAACTGCCTTGTCCAGTTCCTTCAGATAAGCTTTTGGTGTGACCTCTACGGTGACATTGACGAACTTGTTTTTATTGGCATTTGCCTTAAGATGTGTACTGTCAGTGTAAAGAACTTTCCCTCCAACAAGCCCTGCATCCATGGCTTGCCTTACGATCTCATCGAAGATCTGTTGTGGGATGTCGGTATTACGGTATCTCCTCCTGCGGTTCTGCCAAATCACGCTTGCATCAGGAATTTTATCTTTCAGAGTATATCCAAGGAACCATCGATAGGCAATATTATACTTTACCTCTTCTACAAGTCGTCTTTCACTACGGATTCCAAAAAGGTAGCCAAGAAACAACATTTTGAACAGGATCTCCGGCTCAACCGCAGGTCTTCCGGTATCCTTGCTGTAATATGGTGAGCAAATTTCGTTAATGAATGAGAAGTCTATGTATCGATCGATTTTTCTGAGAAGATGGTCCTCTGGAACTAATTCATCGATCATGATAAGTTCTAATTCTGATTGTTTCTTCGTTCCTTCTGAAATCATGGCAAACTCCTTGAAATATCAATGTTTTCTTAACATTATTATACCATGGAATTGCTTTTATTTGTTGATTTTTATTGCTTTTGTCCATTTAAAAACCCTGCATCATAAATTTTGATGCAGGGTTTGTCAGCAGTCTGAAAGCCCCGGAGAAATCCGGGGCTTCCCTGATCACTTTATGATTAAACCAGTGCGAAAATTTGACTAAATCACCGCCAGACCGCTGCGCTGATATCCAAGAAAATCCCCTTGACATCAAAGGTTTTCACGGTATAGGATATAGGTAATTGAATAGCTTTTCCTGCAGTTGCATCGATTGCCAGCCAGTAAAATATGGACGGCGAGCGGATGCATTGAATGACAAGCCGGTCGGAATCCGGCGCAGTCTTACCTCTACTGTGTTTCGCAAGTGTTTTGAGCGCGTGCGATAAGCCAGGTTGTCAGCTGCTTGAAGGTAATATATCAAGGTGGAATATGTTGCTGATTTTTGCAGACAGCGTCTGTCGCGGAATGAGCGTCAGGCGGTGTGTTCCGGTGTCCTTGTTTTGACGCCTTGCAGGAATTAGCAACGGATTCCACCTTTTTAATGCGAGGAGAAAAGAAGGGAGAATGAAGGGGATGAAAAGAATTAAATCTGCGAGAAGAACCGGAGTTTTACTGGCACTGCTTCTGGTTGTTTCCATGACGTTCGGCAGCGTTTCAGCATTTGCCGCGGGCGGTCAGACGGCTGCGAACGGAGCGCCGTTGCTAGCTGCAAGCGGACAGGGGGCGACGCAGGAAACCATAAAAGCTGCCATGGACGATACGGCGGCCTACGTTTACAAGACCGTGCAGGACCCCCAGGTGGGCTCCATCGGCGGAGAGTGGGCGGTGCTGGGCCTTGCGAGAAGCGGCTGCAGCGTGCCTGCGGAATATNNACAGGGATTACTACAACACAGTTGCAGACTATGTGAAGGCATGTAAGGGCGTGCTCCACGAGAAAAAGTACACGGAATATTCCCGGGTGATCGTGGCCCTCACTTCCATCGGAGCGGACCCTTCCAATGTGGGAGGATATAACCTTTTGACCCCTCTGGGGGATTTTGATAAGACCATCTGGCAGGGGATCAACGGTCCCATCTGGGCGCTGATTGCGCTGGACAGCGGAAATTACGCCATACCGAACAATCCGTCGGCGGCGACCCAGGCAACCCGGCAGATGTATATCGATGAAATTTTATCCCGGCAGCTTGCGGACGGCGGCTTTTCTCTGTTCGGGGGCATTGAAGGAGCCGATGCGGCGACCGAAACTTCCGATCCGGATATCACGGGCATGGCGCTGCAGGCGCTGTCCAAATATCAGGATCAGCCGAAAGTAAAGCAGGTAACGGAGGAGGCCCTTGCGTGTCTGTCAAAGATGCAGAAGAGCGACGGCGGCTTTGCAAGCTGGAACACTTCGAATCTGGAAAGCTGCGTCCAGGTTATCGTCGCCTTGGCAGAGCTTGGGATCCCGCTTTCCGACAACAGATTTATGAAAGATGGAAACACCATGATTGACAATCTCCTCACCTTTTACATGAAAGGAAAGGGATTCCTCCATACGTCGGACGGAAGCGGAAGCAACCAGATGGCGACAGAGCAGGGCTTCTACGGACTGGTTGCGGCATACCGGGCGCAGCAGGGGAAGAATACCCTCTACCGCATGGGGGACGCGGTTCCTATGATATCAGGCACGGCGGGAGATGCGACGGCTGCGGATACGGCAATCACAGGGGCGGCGGTTGGCCTGACCGGAAAGAACGCGGACGTTCGGAAGCAGGAGCTGACCGCACCGGGAAAGACCTTCTCTGATATCGTCGCTCATAAGAATCAGCCGGCCATCGAAGCTTTGTCCGCCCGTGGGATTATAAACGGAAAAACGGTAGATCAGTTTGCGCCCGATGCAACCATGACCCGGGCTGAATTCTCCACCATCATCGTAAAAGCCTTAGGCCTTGTGCCGAAAGCGAACGGCAAATTTACCGACGTTCCTTCAAACTCCTGGTACGCGCCTTATGTGGGAACCGCCTCTGATTACGGGATCACCAATGGGACTTCCGGCGGAGGATTCAACCCCGAGGGCACCATTACGAAGCAGGAGGCGGCGGTGATGGTGGCGAGGGCCGCGAAGCTCTGCGGTATGGATACGGAGATGGACTCCGCAGCGGCCAGGGACGTGCTGGCGCAGTTTGGCGATTATGTGACTTTGGACAGCTGGGCACAGGGCAGCGTGGCATTTTGCTATGATAAGGATATTCTTTCACAGGATGAGCTTCAGATATCGCCCAAAACGGCGATTAAACGCTGTGAAATCGCGGAAATGCTTTTCCGCATGCTCACGTCGGCACAGCTGATATGACAAAGAACAAAGGAAAGATGATTGCCGCCGGAGCCATCTGTGCGGCGTTGGTGATCACCTATATAGCGGGCGGAGGTTACGCCGTGAAAAGCGGACTGCCGTCCGAGAATTCCGACGTTTCAACTCCATCCGCCGTCACCCAGGCAGCCGTTACGCAGGCCGCGGTGCGGGAGGATGCTTCGGGACCGGCAATTGCCGCCCCGGGCGGGGACGCGGAGGAGAAAGAAACGGCGAAAGCTCTTTCTGCGGAAGAAAAGCAGGCGCTGGCAAAATCCATGGGTGGAGGCTCTTCCGAGGGAGTGGAAAAGGGTTCGGCGGATTATTCCAAGCTTCAAGGCATGTCCCTCGATCCGGAAACAGGGAAAGACAAGTATCAAACCGAGCCCGTTCCGGAGGGCAAGCCGGTTCCGGTGGAACCAAAAGACGCGACGATCACGGACCACAAGCTCACCTGCACGCTGTCGGTGCGCTGCGATACGATTTTGGACAACATAAAGGCCCTGGACCCGGAAAAAGCTGAACTGGTACCTGCGGACGGAGTGATCTTTCCCGCTCAGAAGGTAGACTTTTATGAGGGGGAATCGGTATTCAACGTTCTCCTGAGAGAAATGAAGAAAAATAAAATACACATGGAATTTGTCGACACTCCCATCTACAACAGCGCATATATCGAGGGGATCAACAATCTGTACGAGTTTGACTGCGGCGAGCTCTCCGGCTGGATGTACAAGGTGAACGGCTGGTTTCCCAATTACGGCTGCAGCCGGTACCAGCTCAAGGACGGCGATGTGGTCGAGTGGGTATACACCTGCGACCTCGGCCGGGACGTGGGCGGCTATTATTCTGCGGGAGGGGAATGATGGAAGACAGTTTCTCGGGGTTTCATCCGGTTGTCAACTTTACATATTTCGCCTTTGTTATCGCTTTTTCCATGGTGTTCATACATCCGGTCTGCCTTGGCCTGTCCCTCTGCTGCGCATTTGCTTATTCCATCTATCTGAACAGAAGAAAGGCCGTGAGGTTCAACTTCATGTTTTTGCTGCCCATGCTGCTGATCATGGCGCTGGTCAATCCGGCCTTCAATCATGAGGGCGTCACCATACTTGCCTATCTGCGCAGCGGCAATCCGCTGACCATGGAATCCATCTTGTACGGTGTGGCGGCGGCGACTATGATCGCCGCGGTCATCGCCTGGTTTTCCTGCTACAACGCCGTCATGACCTCGGATAAATTTATCTATCTTTTCGGCAGGATCATTCCCGCCATGTCCCTGATCCTATCCATGATCCTCCGGTTTGTACCCAGATTCAAGGCGCAGATCAAGGCCATTTCAGCGGCTCAGAGGTGCGTGGGCCGGGATGTTTCAAACGGCAGTGTTCTGCAGCGGATACGCCACGGCGTTACGATCCTGTCTATCATGATCACCTGGGCGCTGGAAAACGCAATAGAGACTGCCGATTCCATGAAGAGCAGGGGTTACGGGCTGCCGGGCAGGACGGCGTTTTCCATCTTCCGATTTGACTCCAGAGACAGGGCGGCAATGATTTTTCTGCTTGCCGCAGGAGCCTATGTCATTGGAGGGGCCTTTGCAGGAGGTCTGCACTTCCGGTACTTTCCCTCGGTAAAAGGCTCCTTTACTCCATATACCTGGAGCGTGATCCTGGTATATCTGACCCTCTCCCTCATGCCGCTGGTTATTGACGCCTGGTACGGTCGTCGATGGAAGGGGCTGGCGAAGGAGAGAGGAAAGCTCCAAACGGGAGAAAAACAAAAACTTCGGACAGCAAAGGAAAGGAGAGCGGCGTGAATACATTTCAATTGAAAGAGGTATCCTTTTCCTATCCCGAACAGGAAAAGCAGGTTTTAGAAGATATAAATCTGGAGATCAAACGAGGAGAGTTTGTAACGCTGTGCGGTCCCTCAGGCTGCGGCAAAACGACCCTGCTGCGCCAGCTCAAAACAAGCCTTGCGCCTCACGGAAAGCTGCAGGGGGAGATTCTGTTTGAGGGAACGCCTTTGACGGAGATCGATCAGCGGACCCAGTCGTCCAGGATCGGCTTTGTGCTTCAAAGCCCGGAAAACCAGATCGTGACCGACAAGGTTTGGCATGAGCTGGCCTTCGGGCTTGAAAGCCTGGGTTGTGAGACTCCGGAAATCAGGCTTCGGGTCGCTGAAATGGCGTCCTTTTTCGGAATACAGAACTGGTTTTATAAAAAGGTCGAGGAGCTTTCGGGAGGTCAGAAGCAGCTTTTGAATCTGGCGTCCGTTATGGCGATGCAGCCCGCCGTCCTGATTTTGGACGAGCCGACGAGCCAGCTCGATCCTATTGCGGCGTCGGATTTCCTTGCCGCCGTGGCTAAAATAAACAGGGAGCTCGGAGTCACCGTCATCCTGACAGAACATAGGCTTGAGGAGGCTTTTCCCATGTCCGACCGGGTCGTCGTCATGGACAAAGGGCGGCTGATCTGCGACGGAACGCCGAGAGAGGTCGGACTTATCCTCTCGAAAAGCGGCCACAGCATGTTTCGCGGTATGCCGGCTCCCATGCGGATTTTTGCAGGGGTCCCCAACGACTTGGACTGTCCGGTTACGGTCAGGGACGGCAGAAGCTGGCTGGACCGGCTTGCAGAGGAA
>DLFX01000258.1 GCA_002482405.1 Firmicutes bacterium UBA7709
CAAGACAGGGATCGACTTCCCCGGCGAGGGCTACGCGATCCTGCAGCCGGAAGAGACCGCGGGACCTGTGGGCCTTGCCACCATGGCTTACGGCCAGGGCATCGCGGTTACGCCCATCCAGCTGATCACGGCGGTTTCGGCCCTTGGCAACGGCGGAAAGATGATGCAGCCGCGGATCGTAAAGGAACTGAAGGACGACAACGGAAACGTCGTTCAGAAATTTGACACAAAGGTAGTCCGCCAGGTCGTCTCCAAGAAGACCGCCGATGAAATGTGCCTGATCATGGAAGCCGTCGTCGGAGAAGGCGGCGGCGGCACCGCCAAGATACCGGGCTACCGGATCGGCGGCAAGACAGGAACGGCCAACAAAGCTTCAGGCGGCGCCTACAGCCAGGAAACCTTCTCTTCCTTCATCGGCATGGCGCCCATGGATGATCCGCAGATCGCGATCCTTCTGATCGTGGATAACCCGAAGGGAGTTAAATTCGGAAGCCAGACCGCGGCTCCGGGGGTAAAGCTGATCCTGGAAGATACATTGAGATATCTGAACATACAGCCTTCCTACAGTGAGGAAGAAAAGAAAGTGGTGGAAAGCGGCTTTGTGACAGTGCCCAACGTTACGAATCAGAGCCTGAGCGACGCCATCGGAATCTTGGGAGGCGCGTCCCTGACCTATAGCATATCGCCGCCCGACGGAAGCGGAGCGGATTTCACCATCGTGGACCAGTATCCGAAGCCGGGAGAAAAGCTGCAAAAGGGAGGGACAGTTTGCCTGTATAAAAATTAGTATACTGCCAGATTTCAGAATTGACAGCGTACAGCAAGGGGGTATCGGCAGATGAAACTGGAGAATCTGTTACAAGGAACAGAAGTGCCTTACCCTGCTGACCTCAGTGATCTTGAGGTGACGGGGCTTACATACAATTCGAAGCTGGTCAAAAAAGGATATGCCTTCGTCTGTATTAAAGGGTTTCATACGGACGGCCATATTTATGCTATGGATGCGGCCTTTCGGGGCGCATCTCTTATCATATGTGAGGAAGATATCGATATCAAGGCGGTTCCGATTTTGAGAGTGAGTGACAGCAGAAAAATCCTGTCAAAGATATCCGCCAACTTTTATGAGAACAGGGAGGTCCCGTTCCATCTTTACGGAATCACCGGCACCAACGGAAAGACCACCGTCGCCTATATGCTGAAGAGCATCATTGAAGCGGCCGGCAACGGGTGCGGAATGATCGGGACCATAAGCTACCAGGTGGGCAGCAGGGAATATGAAGCCCGAAACACGACGCCCGAATCCTGCGACATCCAGGCGATGTTTGCCGAGATGAAGGAAGAGGGCGTCACCAATTGCGTGATGGAGGTCTCCTCCCATGCGCTGTCCCTTGGCAAAGTCAGCGATATCCGGTTTGAAGCCGCGGTGTTTACAAACCTGACGTCGGATCATATGGATTTTCATAAAGATGCGGAGGACTATTATGCGGCCAAGAAAAAACTGTTTTACCTGACGACGGGAGCGGCTGCCGTCAATGTGGACGACAGCTATGGCAGAAGGCTTTATGACGAGCTGAAAAGAGAAGAAAAAACGGTTTTGGGATATTCACTGAAGGACAAAAAGGCGGATTATTACGGAGAGATTCTTGAGACTACGGAAAAGGGCTCGCTGATCCGGGTCACGGAAAAGGGGCAGATGGGCCGGAGCCCGGAAGAAAAAAATGAGTGCACAGAAATATTAAAATTAAATACGCCGGGTATCTTTACCATATATAACGGACTGGCCGCAACGGCCTGCGCAAGGTCGGCGGGCTACCCCTTCCGCACGGTTCAGACGGGGCTGGAATCGCTGAAGGGCGTTCCCGGCAGATTTGAACTAGTGGAGAACAGCAAGGGCATCATCGCCATCGTCGATTACGCCCATACGCCGGACGGATTGGAAAAGGTCCTCAAGACCGCCACGGACTTTAAAAAGGGAAGGCTTATCTGCATTTTCGGCTGCGGCGGCGACCGGGATAAGAAAAAGCGCTCCATGATGGGCATGGTTGCCGGAAAGTACAGCGATTACTGCATCATCACCAGCGACAATCCCAGGACGGAGAAACAGGAGGTCATTACCGCCGACATCGAGGCCGGCATTTACGAGACGGGATGTAATTACGAAATTATTGAAAACAGATACGAAGCGATCAAAAAAGCTGTTTCCATCTATAAAAAAGGAGACATAATAATGATAGCCGGTAAAGGTCACGAAACCTATCAGATCATCGGCGAGTCAAAGTTTCATTTTGACGACAGGGAAGCGGCGAAACAGATTATAGAATACGGTGGATAATAATATGAAGAGGTTAACAATAGAACAGGTGGTCGGGGCGGTAAACGGAGATTTGCTGCTGGGAGATCCAAAGGATGAAATAACCGGGGTTTCGACGGACTCGAGAAAAGTCGCGGAAGGAGAAGCCTTCTTCCCCCTGATCGGAGAACAGCACGACGCTCACGATTTCATCCCTCAGGCAATCGAGAGGAGCTGCCGGACGGTGATTTTGTCGAGGAAGGCCGACGCAGAAGCCCTTCGGGCGAAATTTTCGGATACAGGCGGCGGACAGGGAAAGCCCATGAACCTTATCCTGACAGAGGATACCACCAAAGCGCTGCAGGATCTGGCGAGATATTATCTCTCGCTGTTTTCCATCATCAAAATCGGCGTGACGGGAAGCACGGGTAAGACCACCACGAAGGAAATGCTGTATTGGATCTTCTCGGAAAAGTATCGGACGGAGAGGAATCCGGGCAACCTGAACAATCATATCGGCCTGCCCCTGACGGTGCTGTCGCTGCCGGAGGATATCCAGGCCGGCATCTTCGAGATGGGCATGAGCGAGCTGGGGGAAATCGACCTGCTGGCTGAGCTGGTCCGCCCGGATATCGGCATCATCACCAATATCGGCATTTCCCATATTGAAAACCTGGGAAGCCGGGAAAATATTTTGAAGGCGAAGCTGGAGATCACCAATTATTTTAATGAAAACAACATCCTCATCGTAAACGAGGACAGCGATTTTCTGTCAAAGGAGGACGTCGGGGGAGATTACCGCGTCGTCACCACCGGGGAAACCGGGAGAAGCAATTTCATCATTTCCAATATCGTCGATTTCGGAGAGGGTGGGATCGAGTTTACCCTGGAACATAAGGAAGAGATTCAGACGTTCCGGCTCAACACGCCGGGCCGGCACAACGCATACAACGGAGCACTTGCCGTGGCTGCCGCGGTATCCTGCGGCATCACCATGGCGGAAGCGGCAAAAGGGCTTCTGAAGCTGGAGATGACAGATAAACGTCTCAGCATCAAGGGAAAAAACGGGATGAAGATCATCGACGACACCTACAACGCCAGCCCCGATTCCATGCGGGCGGCCATCGACGTCCTCAACGCGACGAAGGGGTTCCGGAAGATTGCGATCCTGGCGGATATGTTCGAGCTCGGAGAAAATTCGGGCGATTTTCACGCGGAAGTCGGAAGGTACGCGGCGGAAAGCGGCATCGACCTGTTCGTTGCGGTAGGAGAGCAGGCGCGGCACATGGCGGAAGCCGCCGCGGAAATACTTGGCGGGAAGAAAGTCCGCTATTATGAAACAAAGGAGTTGCTGATCAATGACATTGGTAGTATGATATCAACTGGCGATGTCATCCTGCTGAAAGGCTCCAGGGGAATGGCTATGGATCAAGTCGTCAAGAAAATAATGGAGATGAACTAGGCATGGACTATTTGCAAATCGTAATACCGGCAGTAATCGCGTTTCTCATAACCGTCGTAGGAACCCCTCTGATCATACCGGTTTTGAAGAAGATAAAGGCAGGTCAGAGCATCAGGGAAGACGGTCCCCAGTCCCACATGGTGAAATCGGGCACACCCACCATGGGCGGCATCGCCATCATCGGTGCGGTGCTGATCACCTGCCTGACTTCAGGGGAAACAACCAGGGATATGCTGGTAGTGCTGGCGGCGTTCGTAGCGTTCGGTATTCTGGGATTTCTGGACGATTTTGTGAAGGTCACTCTGAAGCGTAACCTGGGACTCACGGCAAAACAGAAGCTGGTTCTGCAGATCCTCATCGCCGTGGCCCTGGCCTGGTATCAGTCTCACTATTCGGTTTACAAGACA
>DLFX01000073.1:0-2778 GCA_002482405.1 Firmicutes bacterium UBA7709
GTAACTTTTTAGTCAATCAGGAGGAAGAAAAAATGACATTTCGAATGTATGTACCTACAAGAATTTTATTCGGACAGGGTCAGTTAGATAAGCTGCATAAGCATCAGATGCCGGGGAAAAAGGCGCTGATCGTCATCTCCGACGGCAAGTCCACAAAGACCAACGGCTCTCTTTCCAGGACGGAAGAACAGCTCAAGCTGGCGGGTGTGGAATCCGTGGTTTTCGACCGCATCATGGCAAACCCTTTGAAATCCACCGTCATGGATGGAGCAGCCTGTGCCCGTGAAAACAGCTGTGATTTTGTCGTTGCCCTCGGCGGAGGCAGTGTGATGGACGCATCAAAAGCGATTGCGGCCATGGCGACAAATGACGGCGACTTATGGGAGTATATCTTCGGTGGTACCGGCAAGGGCAAGCCCCTGACGAAAGAGCCGCTTCCCATCATCGCCATTACCACCACGGCGGGGACCGGAAGCGAGGTAGACCAGTACGGCGTCATTTCCAACGAAGAGACCAATGAAAAAATAGGCTTCGGCGGATACGATTCCCTGTTTCCCAAAATCGCTGTTGTCGACCCCGAACTGATGAAGACCGTACCGCCGAAATTTACTGCGCTGCAAGGCTTTGACGCCCTGTTCCACAGCGTGGAATGCTACGTCGCCTCAGTTGCCAATCTGATGAGCGATATGTATGCCCTTACCGCCATCGAAAACATCGGAGCCTATCTATCCCGTGCGGTGAAGGACGGTTCCGATATGGAAGCCAGAGAACATGTCGCTTTTGCCAACACCCTGTCCGGCGTGGTCATGACCCTCAGCTCCTGTACGAGCGAACATTCTCTGGAGCACGCTATGAGCGCGTATCACCATGACCTGCCTCACGGCGCGGGGCTGATTATGATTTCCAGGGCCTATTTTACGCATTTCATTGAGAAGCATGCCTGCGACGAGCGCTTCGTGCGCATGGCCCAGGCTCTCGGTATGAAGGATGCGGCAAAGCCGATGGATTTCATCACTGCCCTTGTGAAATTGCAGGAGGATTGCGGCGTTGGAGATTTAAAGATGTCCGACTATGGTATTCAGCCAGGTGAGTTCCCCGCAATGGCGCAGAATGCCCGGGACACTATGGGGGGCCTGTTCAAAGCCGACCGTGTCCCGCTGTCAAACGAGGACTGCGTGGCCATCCTTGAAAAATCGTATCAGTAAGGAGGAACTTTTATGAAAGCACTGATTCTTTATTATTTTTACGGAGGCAATACGAACGGCATTGCCCAACGTATCAAAAAAGACCTGGGCTGTGATATTGCTGAAATACAGCCCGTAAAACCTTATCCCCAAAACTTTGACGCCGTAGTGGACCAGGGAGAGGAGGAGATTAAACGCGGCTATGAGCCTGAGATAAAACCGTTGGATTGCAANNCAATCCCGCCGATTATGATATCATCATCCTGGGCACTCCCGTGTGGTGGTATACCTTCGCGCCTCCTGTTAAAACTGTCCTCTCCTCTGTGAATTGGACAGGAAAGACGGTCTATCCCTTTACCACCAACGCCGGTTGGATCGGGCATACCTTCAAGGATATTCAGAAAGCCTGCTCAGGGGCCGACGTCAAGTCCGGATTCAACATCCGCTTTGACGAGGAGCGCCTTATTACATCTCAGTCTGAAATCGACAAGTGGAGGAGATGGATTTTATGAATGTACAGGGTTTTGTCAACATTTTCCCTACAGGAGAAAAAAACGAGGCGTTCGCACAATATTTTGTCGGTCAAAGCTATTTGAACATGCTTTCCACAAGGGGCGTCAACATCGGCAACGTGACCTTTGAGCCACGCTGACGCAACAACTGGCACATCCATCATAAGGGCGGACAGATTTTGCTTGTCACCGCAGGCCGGGGTTACTATCAGGAGTGGGGAAAACCCGCCCAGGAGCTGAGGCCCGGCGATGTGGTCAATATTCCGCCGGAGGTGAAGCATTGGCATGGAGCGGCGCCGGATAGCTGGTTTGCCCACCTTGCCGTTGAGGTCCCAGCGGAAGAAGCGTCCAACGAATGGCTGGAAGCGGTATCTGACGAAGATTACAATAAGCTGAAATAACAGGAAGAGATGGCCGAGGTACTGACGCAGCTTGCCTTCTATGCTGGATGGCCCAAAGCGTGGGCCGCATTCCGTATGGCGAAGGAAATTTATTGCGGTTAATAAAAATCAAAGCAGCCGATATCCTAAAAATGAAATCTGCGTTGCAGTTCTGCGAAAAGGGTCTTTCCTTCAAAGAATAGCAATGCGGCCAGAAAGATTATGGTTGAGGCAAAACATATGGCTGAAGGAATAACCACCGAGGTTTTTCCGATTACCAACAAAGTAAAAGACAAAATCCCAAACACGCAGTCCATGATCAGGTACAGGAGGTAACTTTCAATGTCGAGCTTTCTGATCTTTGCGATGACGGACATCGCCACCATAGCGCAGGTGCAGAGGATGGGAAGCACATAGTTCAGCGACCAGCCGTGAAAACCTGTAAACAGGTCCCAAAGATAGGCCAAAAGGGNNCCACCTGCCACAAGATGGTTTTCGGGATGTTTCTCCCTTTTTTCAACACCAGGGCAAGTGATACCCAGAAGCTGGCTATCCCGCCGACCACGAACAAAAACCACCAGCCGCCAGAGGGAAGGATCAGATTGACTGCTACGCAGACGGCAGCGACGGCGACCGAACCAAAAGCAAGCCGCAACAACAGGCGGGAATTGGCTCCTCCGCGCGGCGGAATCACCGGAAATA
>DLFX01000073.1:2879-3085 GCA_002482405.1 Firmicutes bacterium UBA7709
TCTGTCCGGCGCTTCAGCGCCGCTGATTTTCGTCGTACAATTATAATTGTTCCAAATTCGAGTTGATTTCAATATCGATTCCCAGGTCGGCCAGCCGCCGGAAGAAGCATCGCGGAATATCGGTGCTTTCCATGCGCGAGGAATAGCCTACGACCAGCGTATCCCTGAAAGAGCAGAGGCAGATCTGCGGGCGCCGGCTGCTTACG
>DLFX01000074.1 GCA_002482405.1 Firmicutes bacterium UBA7709
TTTTAAGTTATCGACATATTCAAAATCCGCCGTAGTATGAATCACCCGCTTGAGCACCGGTTCCTCCAAAGGATCCAGCCTGATATCCCCAAGCTCCTGTCCGATGATTTCAAAGCTCCGCTTTTCGATTTCCTCCGGCAGCACGTTCTGCAGTTCAACCTTCATGTTTTTCCTCCATGACCGGCAGTCGCCGGCGCATTTTCAAAATCCGTATTATTTTTCGATCCCTGTTCTGGCCGGAACCCCCCGGTCATAGGGATGCTTGATTTTCCTGATCTCCGAGGCGTAATCGGCGCAATCGATCATCCAGGCTGCGGGATTTCGCCCGGTCATGACCAGCTCCAGCCCCGGCCTTTTGTTTCGCACAAACTCCTCCAGCAGCTCCCGGTCGATCAGGTCTCTCGCGTAAGCGCCGACGACTTCGTCTAAAACAAGCATATCACAATTTCCGGAGTCTGCAAGCTCCATGGCGGCTTTTAAATTCGAGCTGTGAATACGCCTTGTCTTTTCCTTTTGCTCCTCCGTCATGGCAAAGGAAAATCCGCTCCCCTCTTTCCCCCGAAGCACCGTTACCCCGGCCAGGCCGTCCAATATGGAAAGCTCCCCCGTCTCGTGATTTTTCAGGAACTGGACGATGGCAACCCGAAATCCCGAGCCCAGGGCGCGGACCGCAAGGCCCAGCGCCGCCGTGGTCTTTCCCTTTCCGTCTCCATAATATAGGTGGATCAAACCTCTGTTGTTATCATCCATCGCAACCCTTTCCAATGCGCCCCTTTCCGCAATAGGGCGCTTTCTTATACCCCCGCTTCCAGTATCCGATACAGCAGCTTCATATCGATGTTGTCCCGTATGCCCTTAGCCAGCAAGTCGTACTGCTGCTCCTTATATTCCCGCACGTCGAGTCCAGCAAGCTCTCCGCTGTCGAGTCCCTTTGCCCGGTACAGGGCTTCCGCAAGAGTTTTAGCCACGCCTTCCCTATCGAAAATGCCGTGAATATACGAACCGTATATGTTGCCCCGGCACAGCCCCACCGCCTCCGCGGCGGGACGGCCCGATATCTCCTCCAAAACCGCAAGATGGCCGCAGGGTTCAGCCCAATCGACGGTGGGTCGGTTCAAAGCCCCCGTTCCGGCCTGGCCGTCCGGAGTTCCGGTCCGGACCGCCGCTCGATCCAGGACCTGGGTCTGCCCCATGTGGATCTCATAGCCCTCGATCTCCACTCCCGCAAGATCTTTCAAAAGCCCGGAGAGGCCGGCTTGAAACCTCCCTTTGATCTGAGTCCTGGTCTTCTCCTTTTCAAACACCGTTCTCACCGGCAGGAGTCCCATCCCCTGAATGGTTCCGCCTGCTTCCACGCCGTAGGGGTCCGAAAGCTCCGCCCCCAGCATCTGATAGCCGCCGCAGACGCCGAACACCGGCCTATCCTCGGCGGCATGCTTCAAAATCGAGGCTTCCAATCCGTTCTGGCGCATCCAGAGCAGATCCTCCATGGTATTTTTCGTTCCGGGAATGATGATCAAATCCGGGTTTTTCAGCTCCGCGGCGGATTTCACATAGCGCAGCGTCACTCCCGGCACATATTCCAGAACGTTGAAATCGGTAAAGTTTGAGATCCGGGGCAGCCTGATCACAGCGATGTCGATGAGACCCACCGATCCTTTTTTATCGAACCGCTCCGTCAGGCTGTCCTCATCGTCGATGTCGACGTGAAGGTATGGGATCACCCCCAGGGTCGGCACGTGGACCATCTCCTCCAGCATATCGAGGCCCGGCTGCAGGATGGACTTGTCCCCGCGGAATTTGTTGATCAGGATTGCCTTTACCATGGCGCGCTCCGATTCGTCAAAGAGCGTCATGGTCCCCACCAAAGACGCGAAAACGCCGCCCCGGTCGATATCGCCCGCCAGCAGCACCGGAGCTTTCGCAAGCTTTGCCATATACATATTCACGATATCGTTCTCTTTCAGATTGATCTCCGCAGGGCTGCCCGCCCCTTCCAATACGATAATATCGTATTGGGAATCCAGTTCCCGGTAGGCTTTCATGATCTCGGGCACGATTTCCCGCTTGCGCTGGTAATATTCCTGAGCGCTCATGTTGCTGTATACCTCTCCGTTGACGATGACCTGGGAACTCGTGTCGTTGGTGGGTTTCAACAGCACCGGGTTCATGAGGACCGAGGGTTCGATCCCCGCCGCCTCCGCCTGAACCACCTGGGCTCTTCCCATCTCAAGGCCCTCCTTCGTGATAAAGGAGTTCAGTGCCATGTTCTGCGCTTTAAAGGGCGCCACCCTGTATCCGTCCTGACGGAAGATCCGGCAGAGGCCCGCCGCAATCAGGCTTTTTCCCGCGTTGGACATGGTCCCCTGTACCATAATTGCTTTTGCCATCGGTTGATTCCTTCCCGCTGAATTTCAGCCTTGTCTCTGGGGCTTCAGCTCTCTATTTCTCGAAGCGCCGCGACCAGCTTCGCGTTTTCCTCGTGCTTCCTGATGCAGATCCTGTAATACCCCGGGCCCAGCCCTCTGTAATTATCGCAGTTCCGGATCAGGATCCCCTTTTGAAAGAGCATCTCATGGAGAGGCCTTTCCGTGGAACGGGAATCCCGCACAAAGATATAGTTGGCGCTGGACGCGATGACGGCGATGCCGAGAGCCCCAAGATCCGGGATCAGGTAATCCCTTTCCCGCCGGATCAGGTCCTTCGTCCGGGCAAGGTAATCCGTTTCCTCCATCGCCCTGAGCCCCGCCGTCTGAGCGGGGGCCGACACACTCCAGGGCTGACCCGCTTCACGNNNNGATGAAATGCAATGCCCAAGCCGGATCCCGGCCATGGCGTATATCTTTGTAAACGCCTTTAACAGGATCAGATTGTCAAAGGACCTTAAAAACTCCTTTGCCGAATATTCCCCGGGCTCCTCCAGGAATTCATTGAAGCACTCGTCCAGAAAGAGCAGGATGCCCAGTTCTTTGCAGCGGCGGACGACCTTCAGCAGAAAGTCCCTGGTCATCAGCTGCCCTGTGGGATTGTTGGGATTGCATAAAAACAGCATATCCAGATCTTCCGTGAGCGCATCGATAAGTCCCGGCCCGGTCTGAAAGCCATCCGCTTCCCGAAGCTCATAGTGGACCGTCCGGCAGGATACCGCCCGCAGCGCTTCCTCATACTCCGCAAAGGTGGGGGCAAGCACCATGGCTTTCCCCGGCCTGACGGCATAGACCGTCCGGTAGATCAGGTCCGCGGCGCCGTTTCCGCACAGGAGCCATTCCGCCGGGACCTCTTCGTACTCTGAAAGACGGCCCACAAGCTCCCTGCAGAGAGGGTCGGGATATATGTCAAAGGTTTCGGCGGAATCCCGAAGGGCCTGCCTTACTCCATCCGGCAGGCCCAGGGGATTGATATTTGCTGAAAAGTCCAGAATATCAGGGGGATTCTTCAGTCGGGAAAGCTGTTCTCGGGCGGAATAGACGTCCCCGCCGTGTACCGGCCTTTGCCCGGAAAGGTCCCCGCCGTGAATATTTTTTATAGGATCCATGCCGCAACCCCCATACAGATCATGCACAAAGCGAATGTCAGATACGCCGTCCCGTAAAGCAGCCGGTTTGCTTGGCAGATATCGTCATAGGCCACGGGACGCAGCGGATCTCCTATGGTCTTTTTCGGATATAGCTTGCCGAAGTAATAGGCGTCTCCCGCGAGCTGGATGTCCAGCGCTCCCGCGCAGACAGACTCCGTCTGTGCGCTGTTGGGACTGGAGTGATTGTAACGGTCACGCCTGAAAATCCGGTACGCGTTCCGGTAGTCCAGCTTCAGGAGCCGGGACGCAAGGATCATCAGATAGGCGGCGAGCCTTGCCGGGACATAATTGGCGGCATCGTCAAGCCTTGCGGCAAACCTTCCGAAATATAAGTATCTGTCATTTTTATATCCGATCATGGAATCCATGGTATTGATGGCCTTATAGAAAAAACCCAGAGGAGCGCCGCCCACAGCCATGAACAGAAGGGGAGCCACCGTACCGTCCGACGTGTTTTCCGCCACCGTTTCCACCGCGGCTTTGGTCACCTGCTCCAGGCTCAGATTCTGGACGTCCCGCCCTACGATCATGGAGACCGCCTTCCGGGCAACCTCCAGATCCTCCCGGACCAGCTCCCGGTAAACCTTCATGCTCTCGGTTTTCAGGGATTTCACAGAGAGTATCTGATAGCACATGAACGCTTCCAGTCCGATCCGCAGCAGGATGTGAATCCTGCCTGCCGCCCAGAGTATTCCCCAGGGAATGGCGGTGGACAGTGCAACGACGGCGACCGCAAGGAGCGCCCCTCCGG
>DLFX01000394.1 GCA_002482405.1 Firmicutes bacterium UBA7709
CAGTCAGCCCGATTACCAATAAGGAGTATTCGGTCGGTGGCTCCACCGCTCTGCTCGATGCCATCGGTAAAACCATCCCAAAAATCGGCAATGCACAGAAGCACACCGCCGATGATTATCGCGCCGAAAAGGTAATGTTTGTTATTATTACAGACGGCGAAGAAAATGCCAGCCGTGAATATTCTGCCGATAAGGTAAAGGCTCAGATTGAACGCCAGAAAACGGAGNNTTCCTCGGCGCAAATATTGACGCTGTCCAGACCGCTGGGCGGTTTGGTATTGCTCCTGATAGGGCAGTCGACTATCTTGCAGACAGCGAAGGGCCCGAGTTGAACTTCAAAATAATGAGTGCGGCTGTAGCTACTTTCCGTGAGGTGGGTGCGGTAGACGGTGCTTGCTTTGAAGAAATCCGCAAGGATGTTCGCCGGAGGGGAGGCCGAAAATAATGCTTGGAGCAATTATCGGTGACATTGTAGGCTCGGTCTACGAGTGGAACAATATCAAAACAAAGGACTTCCCCCTCTTTCGTGACGACTGCTTCTTCACGGACGATACCGTGATGACCATCGCTACAGCAGACGCTTTGATGAAAGGTGGACAGCCCGATGACTTTATGGACGCATACAAAAAGTGGGGACGGCGTTATCCTGATGCGGGCTATGGCAGCCAATTCGGCAACTGGATTCTGTCTGATGACCGCAAACCGCACAACAGTTGGGGCAATGGATCGGCGATGCGGGTTTCGCCATGTGCATGGCTTATGGATTGTGGTTTCTGCGCCCGTACAGGGATGTGGCCTTCAAACGGCAGGGAAAAAGCAAAGCGTTCCGCCGAAGTGACGCACAGCCATCCCGAAGGTATAAAAGGTGCCTTGGCTGTGACAGATGCAATATTTATGTGCCGCTTCTACGCAGGCGGCTATGGAGATGATATGGGCAACCCCATAAAAGAACGTTTGAGCTTTGCGCAGTATAAAATGCAAATCAAAGAACATATTGAACAGGAATACGGCTACAATCTGAGTAAAACCCTTGATGAGATTCGCCCGACTTATCAGTTTAATGAAAGCTGTCAAGACACCGTACCCCAAGCAATTATCGCGTTTCTTGAAAGTACAGATTTCGAGGATGCCATCCGCAATGCAATCTCCCTCGGCGGAGACAGCGATACGCTTGCTGCAATTACCGGCAGCATTGCCGAAGCCGCATATGGAGTGCCTGCTTGGATAAAAGATAAGGCTTTAAGCTATCTTGACACACCTCTGCGGGAGGTCTACGAGAGATGGTTAGGATAGCGGTATTAACCACACAGGAGATACAAAGTTTTGATACTGCTCTGCACCCTTGAAGTCGATCACAGCGGTCATGGTGCCGCCCTTGACTGTTATAACAATTTGAATCGCATCGGGATGCCCAATCCTATTGGTGTAAGCATACTCCTCTAAAATCTCCTGCTCTACAGCGGTTTGGCTCATGTCAAACCGCTTTCGCTTTTCCTCGAATGTGCTGCGGGTAATCGGCTTGGGCTTCCCTTTCCCATAGGTTTTCTTCGCCATAAACTGCTCGTTTGCCAACGCAGGCATGCCACCCTTAAATTTATACTGCATTAGATTATTCAAACGGATGCCAAGGTTCTTACCCATTTGCAGGTGCACAAGAACATCGTTCCCGCAGATGTATTCTGTTGTGGTTAAGGAAATATCGTGTTTTGTATTCGGATCATGGTACCTATCTATATCAACTCGGTAAATCACAACAACCGTCACAGGCATTCTCTTTTCTTCATCGTACTTCATTTTAGAATTCGTCATAGACGAATATAGGCCCTTTCGATTATACCGAACCACTCAACCTTCGTCAATGGCGAATACACTAACTTTCGTCTGCTATCTATAATAAATGGTGGACGGAGGTGAAGCGTTTGACAGAGGTTCAGATAAAGGAAATGGCCGCGCGCATTAAGGCCCGCCGTGAAGCTCTGGGGTTTACACAGGAAAGTTTTTGCGAAGCGATAGACCTATCGGCAAGCTCTTATACGAAAATTGAAAACGCATTCCAAAAGCCAGCGCTTGATACCTTGATTAGGATTGCCAAGCGCCTTGATTTATCGTTAGACTATATTGTGTTCGGGTCTAAGGAATATAAACCGAGAGAGGTTCGTGACACGGATATTCTAAATTCGATACTGGAGTCCGCTGATAGCGATGCTTTGCAGAGCGTTAGCACGCTCCTTGTGAAAATGGCAAAAATCAAGGGGAAATAAGCTGTCGTGTCTCAAATGCCCCAATTTAGGCTGACTTCTTGGGATGCCCCAAAGTTGATGGTTACAAGCTTGCAAGCAAGGCATGGTCGCGCGCACAGCGCACTTCCATGCATGCTTGCAGGAGGGCTTGCGCCCCCTGACCCCCATTGATCGCCCCGCGTTGCGGGACGGCTGCGCAGCCGGAAACCGGCCGCTAATTCAGTGACTGTCACCTTTGCTGGGCATCGGGTTCGCGTTCCTGAGTGTGGGAATCCGTACCCAAAAATCTATCCACGTTGGACTTCGCAACAAGAAGCTCCTTCATATCAGCCCTCGCCTGTGTGTATTCTTGGCGGGCTTTTTTCTTTTCCTCAAGGAGCAAGGCATACTCAGTACGCAGACTTTTGATGGTGGGAATCTTGGTCAGGCCCAACTCGTCAAAGGCCCTCTTCGCCGCCTGATGGAGCATGATATCCGTCTCATGCTCGGCTTTGAACTTCTTGCTGTACCCGGCCTTACGGTAGTCAATGTAGGTCTGCCGGGTCTTGATATAATCAATAATGTGCTTCTGCAACGAAGCGTTAGCGGTCAGATTTGTTTCCAAGCCCTTCATGCGATCCGAAGAAGAATTGAACCGGGCGGTGGCAGCCGTAGATTTTCCAGCGAGGATATCGTAGCGGTCAAGCCCCTGCTCCTGAAGATAGATGAGCGTCCGCGCCATCGCTTTGAGATTATGAACCTTGGCCCAGCGTTCAAATCCCGGACCCTTGCCGGACTGGATTTTTGCTTGAATGTCGATGAGCAGACTGACAGAGGCCGGCGGAGCTTTTGGTATACCGCCACGGCGAACCGGAGCCTGTCTGCGTCCGGCGATGCGCTCACGAATCGCGTCCTCGGTGTAGTCGGCGCCGAGGGTACTCTCCCTGCATCGGGTGAACTTTTCCTGTTCCGGCGCCTTAAACGCGAGGTGCTTCCCTCGCTTGATATCATAACCCACCGTCTGCATG
>DLFX01000395.1 GCA_002482405.1 Firmicutes bacterium UBA7709
TGGACCAAAAAATATCACAAAAAATGAATACGGCGCACTTGTACGACGCGGAAGCTAAAACCGCGTCGTACTTTTTGTTTGCTCAAAAACTCGGGCATGGACCTGCTTGGCTACTCTACGCTTAGTTTTTTGAACACTCGCAGAATTTCATCAAGCATCCGCTGTCCGGTCCTTCCAAGCGGGAAGCTTTGCCATGGTGCGCACGGCCATCTCACGGGCGGCCCCGCGATCCAGACCCTGAGTTCGAATAAGGAATTCCGTCGTCCCCTCAAGCTTTTCCGGATAGGACTGCATGGAGCCATCCGGTCTGGCGCAGTAAATGCAGTAATCCTTGCTCTCATCCCCCATCGCAAAATCGGAAGTCTTTGTCATCGGCATGCCGCATGCAATACACGTTTTCATCATTTTTTCTCCTTTCCTGTCAGCAGTTTTAAATAACTGTCAATGAGGATGTCCTGGTAGCGACAGATCACATTTCCTTCCGGCGCGAAGAGATCCCCGTTCTGCAGATAATAATGGACAAGCCCCATCCACATGTTAAAGAGCATATGCAAGGGGATATCCCGAGGGCTCCTGTCACCGAATTCCCTCTCGTAAACAAGGCTGAAATGAAAGGAAACGGCGGACTGAATCGAGATCCAGCTGTCTCTGGCGCCAGAGGGCAGCAGTTGGTTTTCGATGATCAATCGGGTGTAAAAGCGTTCAAACTCCATAATACTGCAGAGATGCGCCCTCAGAAGTTCCTCAAGGCGGCTGCAGGAATCTGCGAGGACATGGGTGCGAAGGGCCATCTTTTGTCCGTAGACCTCGATCACTTCCTCGATCAGCGCTTCCTGGGTCTGAAAATGAGCGAATACCGTGCCGTGGGAAACTCCCGCGGCTTGAGCGATATCCGAGGTTCGCGTGTTCATGATGCCCCGTTCGGAAAAAACTTCATAGGCTGTTTTGACCAAAAGCGCTCTCGTTTGTTCTTTTTGAAGTTGTCGGCTGTTTGTTTTCATTTCATTGACTCCATACTCATTGACTTTATAATCATTATACATCTCTTGTTTTATTTGTCAATAAAAATAGCATGGAAAAGTTCGTCCCATGCTATTAAAAATAATTTTTCTTTCAGATTAACTTATTTGTATTGATTTCCCTGGATATCTTATTTCAAAACGGAATCGGCTACCGCGTCCGCAAGGGCCGTCAGCTCTTCCATCTGGCACGCCTTTAAGCTTGAGCGCAGTACAAAGGGCGGCGCAAGCAGCTCCATCTCCCTCATATCACAGATCAGGTTTTCCATGACGACGTGGGCGGCAGGAGCCCAGGAACCGTTGCCTACCAGGGCCACCTTTCTGTTCTGCAGATTCAATACGGCCATATCTCGCAGCAGCGCCTCCATTCCAAAGTAAAGCCCATTGTTATAGGTCGGGGAAGCAAAGATCAAGTGGCTGTATTGAAACGCGTCTGCGATGATGTGGGAAGCGTGGGTTTTGGACACGTCATAGACGCGCATATCCTGTACGCCCCTTTCCGCAAGCCTGTTGGCGATGACTTCCGCCGCGTTTGCCGTATTCCCGTACATGGATGCGTAGGCCAGCATAACGCCCTTCTTTTCCGGTTCATACCGGCTCCAGAGATCATATTTGTCGAGGATAAAATTGATGTCCTTCCTCCAAACCGGACCGTGAAGCGGGCAGATCATCTTAATTTCAACGCATGACAGCTTCTTCAGCGCCGTCTGCACCTGCTGTCCAAACCTGCCTACGATATTAGCATAGTAACGCCTTGCCTCGTTGAGATAGGCGTCGGCAAAATCCGTTTCATCGCTGAAAAGGTTGCCGGACAGGGCGCCAAAGGTGCCGAAAGCGTCCGCCGAAAAGAGGATCTTCTGCTCCTCCTCATAAGTAAACATCACTTCGGGCCAGTGGACCATAGGGGCAAAATAAAAGCGCAGTTTATGGGAGCCGAGATCAAGGCCGTCTCCCTCCTTGACTTCATAAATCCGGTCCTCGAAATCAAAATCATAAAACTGCCGGATCATCTGGAAGGTCTTTTTGTTTCCCACGATCTTCATCTCCGGAAATCTCCTGCAAAGCTCCTCGATATTGGCGCAGTGATCCGGTTCCATATGGTTTACGACAAGGTAATCGATCGCTCTTCCGTTCAGAACATGCCCGATATTTTCTAAAAACTCCTGTGTGATGGAGGAATCCACCGTGTCCATCAAGGCCACCTTCTGATCCGTAATCAGATAGGAATTATAGGCTACTCCGTTTTCCAGGGGAAACATGTTTTCAAAGAGCGCAAGCCGCCGGTCGTTGCCGCCTACCCAGTATATCTGAGGGGTTATCTGCCGTGTGCAATGCATAATTTTCACTTCCC
Source organism: Firmicutes bacterium UBA7709 (assembly GCA_002482405.1). The sequence goes on from DLFX01000395.1 coordinate 2,371, forward strand.
TTTCTTCATTTCATCAGTATTTCAAGACTGCGTTCAAGAATTCCCTGCACATGCGCGATGAGGATTCCGTAATTTGTGATGGGCACATTCTGGTCCGCCGCACACTTCATGCGGTATCTCACCTCACGCTCGTTCAGCATACAGCCTCCGCAATGAATAATGAGAGAGTATTCCGAAAGATCCTCCGGAAATACCATCCCCACGGTTGTCTTAAAGTTAAGCTCTTTGCCCGTATAGTCTTTCAGCCAGCGGGGAATCTTCACAGTGCCGATATCATCGCACTGCCGGTGATGAGTGCAGCCCTCCACAACCAGAACGGTATCTCCATCCTTGAGATGTTCCACCGCCGCGACTCCCTTTACCGCTGTTTCCAGCAGGCCTTTATGCCTTGCCATGAGAATTGAAAACGACGTTAACGGAATATCCCGCGGCGTATCGGCGGATACCTTTGCAAACACCTGGCTGTCAGTGATGACCAGCGCCGGTTTTTTATTGATATTTTTTAAGGTTTCACTTAAATCGTCCTCTTTCACGACGATGGAAACCGCGTTGGCATCCAGGATATCCCGGATGGTCTGCTGCTGGGGCAGGATCAGCCTGCCCTTTGGCGCCGCTTTGTCAATAGGGATTACCAGCACCACAAAATCTGAGGGATGGATCAGGTCGCCGACGATCCTGACCTTTCCGTCATCGGTCACAGCCAGCCCGGCGATCTTCTCTTTCAGTTCGTATATGCCCGTGTTCTGCGCTGCGCTGATATAGATCTCATTTGGCTTTGCATCTCTATGGGAAGTCATCAAATCGCTTTTGTTATAAGCGATGATATAATTGATCTCCTTTTCCTCAAAAATCCGGATTAACTGGCGGTCGCAGCGGTCAAGCCCTCTTTCCCCATCCACGACCAAAACGGCGACGTCGGTCTTATTCAGCACCTGTTTCGCTTTTTTGACCCGCAGTTCTCCCAGAGTTCCCTCGTCGTCAAAGCCAGGGGTATCGATGATCATGACCGGTCCCATNNGATTTATAGACCGGATCTGTGGTGGTCCCCTTTATTTCGGAGACGACCGCCAGCTCCTGACCTGTAACCGCATTCACAACGCTGGATTTCCCCGCGTTTCGCCGCCCAAAAAACCCTATATGCACTCTGTCGCCGGAAGGCGTATCGTTAAGTCCCATCGCAATATTCTCCTTTATAGTTCCTGTCAAAGCCCTGCAGTTGACCCCCCTCAAAGTTCTGCATCCGATTCTGCGCTTCCCCGGCCCCGCAGACCTGGGAGATCAATCGGGGGCATTCCTGAAGCGCTTTAAGGTAAAGCTCGTCCAGATGCCGCCCATGCTCCTGCTGTTCTTCCGAGATTTCATCCGGAAGGGACATGGACGAAAACATGCCGCGCTTACCTGCAACAGAGTCAAGAAAAAGCAGAAAATTTCTGCGGTCGTCTAAAAACCGTTTGTAAAAGCGCTGATCCTTCACGCAATGCCTGATGCGCTCCGCGCTCATCCCAGGCCAGAGCGAAGCCATCGAATCAAAATCCATCTGTCCGGTATGGAGATATTCGGTCCTCGCCTTGGCAAGCCCGTGCCGCAGCATGATATGCCTGTCGTAGGCCGCCTCCATCAGCGTGTGATCATAAGGTCCGAGGCTGTGCTCATACACGTAAGGGTGACAGCTCGAATCAAGGGCGTAATGGCAGACCAGCCCGGTCAAATAAGACAGGGCGGCTCCTTCCCGCGCCGCTTCCGAAAGGGGGCCGAACATCCTGACTCCGGGCTTTTCATGCCACCCGTGACCGTATTTCACGGTATCGTTTCTCCGGTAAGGCTTGTAGAAAAAGAAAATATCAGGCCCCTGAAGGCCTGTATCATATTCCCGTTTATAAGCAAGGACGCAGGATTTCAAATCCTCATCCAGACGCTCGAAAACGTCCTGTCCAAACTGATAATGCGTCACGCAATCCGGCATAGATCCACCTCTCTTACTATCATTCAGTATATCATCTTTCCTATAAATTTACATCAAATTTATGTTATACTTAATGTACGGCGGCGTTAAAGCGCCGGGCAGAAATCTTAACACAAGCAATATTGACACACATATCGAAAGGTCAGGACATGGAAATAAAAAAAGTATCGATCATCGGTCTCGGCGCTCTGGGAATCTTATTCGGGAGTCAGATGCTGGGGAAAATACCTGAAGGAGATCTCCGCATCGTTGCGGAAAATCAAAGGGCTGAACGCTACAAACGGGACGGCATATTCTGCAATGACCGGCGCTGCGGCTTTCAGTATATAACCCCCGACGAATCCTGCGAACCGGCGGACCTCCTAATCTTTGCCGTAAAATTCAACGGTCTGGCGGATGCAATCCCCGCGGTAAAGAACCACGTAGGTCCGAACACGGTGATCCTGTCGCTGCTCAACGGGATATCCAGCGAGTCCATCATAGGTGCGGTATACGGCATCGAGAAAATCCTGTACTGTGTCGCCCAGGGCATGGACGCGGTCAAGGTCGGAAACCGCCTGACATATCAGTCGCCGGGGATGCTCTGCTTCGGGGAGCTGGAATCAAACAGCCCTTCACAGCGAATGAAAGATCTCGCGGGTTTTTTTGATAAAGTGGGAATCCCTTATGAAATGCAATCCGATATGAAGAGGCATATGTGGGGTAAATTTATGCTTAATGTCGGTGTTAATCAGACGGCGGCGGCCTATGGATGCGATTACGGCGGCCTCCAGAAGGAAGGCCCCGCAAGGGAGCTCATGATCATGGCGATGCGGGAGGTCCTGGCATTGTCCGAAAAGGAAGGCGTTGGACTTACGGAAAACGATCTTGATTACTGGCTCAATGTCCTGAGGGTTTTAAACCCGGAGGGAAAGCCCTCCATGCAACAGGATATCGAGGCGAAGCGGCCCAGCGAGGTCGGACTTTTTGCCGGAACCGTTCTGTCTATGACTAAAAGATATGGAATCCACGCAGCCGCGAATCAGAAGCTCCAGGATCTGATCCTGTCCATAGAAAACAACTATTAAACCAACCCTGCTGCTCAACACCATATGAAACACCGGAGGAACTTTTCTTGATACAATCAGTATTTTCAACTTTAATACAGGTCATCGTCCCTCTTGCGATTCCCGTGGCGGCCGGAGCGTTGCTGGTGCGCTTGAAAGGATTGGAGACAAAGCATTTGCTGACCCTTGTCCTGTACTGNNGCCTGCTGCCGTGCATGGTTTTCGACACTCTGTTCAAAGCTCAGATTTCCTTTGGGGATCTCTATCAGACGGTTCTGTTCTGTCTCTTCAATCTTTTTCTTCTGTGGGCCATCGCAAACATAGCGGGCAAGCTATTGAAGCTGGCGGCCCCGGAAGTTGCCGGGCTCACATTGATATCAACGCTGACAAACTCCGTCAATTACGGGCTGCCCCTTGTCCTGCTGGCCTTTGGCCAGGCGGGATTGGACAAGGCGTCCGTCTATGTCGTGATCCAGATGATCATCGTGAATACGTTCGGCGTCTATTTTGCCGCGCGATCCAGTTTTTCCATAAAGGACGCCTTGCGTTCGGTATTTTCCCTTCCCGCGATCTATGCGGCGATGCTGGCCGTTATCCTCCGGGCCTTTGCCCTTCACTTGCCTGCCGGGATCGAAAAAGGGATCGATATGATCGCTGTCGCATATTCTCCAGTGGTGCTGGCCATCTTGGGAGCCCAGATGGCCGGGGTGAAAAACATCAGGCTTGAAAGAGGGCTTCAGGCGGCATTCTGGTCGGGAATGGCCATTCGGTCCCTCATTGCTCCCCTTGTAGCCTGTCTGGTGCTGTACGCTCTGGGCGCCGGCGGGGTTCTCTTCTCCACCTGCTTTATTCTGGCATCGATGCCTGTGGCGGTAAACGCCGTCATACTGTCAGAGAAGTTTGACGCGTCCTCCCACGTGGTTTCAAAGTGCATCCTGTGGACGACCCTCGCCTCTTTCCTCGTTCTCCCCATCCTCATCGAACTGGTGAAATAAACCAGCGGTTATTCTAAAAAAATTATTCTAAAAAAGTTATTCTGAAAACCTCCGCAGCACCGCGGCCATTTCGGCCCGGGTCGTCAGATCCTGCGGCTTGAGCATCGTTCCGTCGCCCTTGCCCTGCATGATTCCATGGCTGCAGACCCAGTCAAAACCGTCCCTGAGATCCTGCCGCACGGCAAAGACATCCGCATATTGATAGATTCCGGGATAGGTTCCGGCATCCATATTCCTGTCGCTGTACTTGGCGTAACGCCACAGAATATCCGCCAACTGCTCCCTGGTCACCCGTTCCGACGGTCCAAAGGTGCCTTTTCCCTCGTCGGGGATAATGTCATTTTGCAGCGCCCAAGCGGCTGACGCTCCATACCAGGCCGTTTCGGCCTCCGGGATCAGAGCCTCTATAGAAGATCCCGTCGTTGCTTCCGGAACAGAAACAGAAGTATTCACTGCAGGCTTTCCTGCCATGTTATACAGAATTTGCGCCAGCATGGCACGGGTCATATACCCGTTGGGTTCAAAGGTGCTCTGAGTCGCGCCTTTCATCAACCCTTTCTCATAGGCGTACATGACGTAATCGAAATACCATGAGGTAACCGGCACGTCTGAGAACAGGGAATAAGCAGTGGCCGCGTCCATGCTCTGGGTGTCCGTAAAGAAGCCCGACAGACCGGCCGCAAACTTGATCGTACCTGTCTCCTTGTCATAGGTGCAGGGAATTTCGTGGATCTTGCCATCCTCATCCCTGTAATACAGCGTGACGGCATAGGTCAGCTGCCCCTCCTGAGGCTGATACGGCATGCTGATGGTCAGCGAATCCTTGATGTCGCTCATGGTGGCGTTGCTCAGCTTCACATCGATGTCAAACCTGATTTCAAAGGTTCTGAAAAACGGTGCGGAATAATTGGAAGTGGCAATCTTGCCGATGATGCCGCTCTGCCCTTCCAGGCTCTTGAAATACCTTGTGCCCGTCATGTTGTTGATGATGTCTCCGACGGTGACGTTATAATCCGAGGTCTTCAGCAGATTTTCCAGATCTGTGTTCACCTGAGCCACCTGGCTGTCGCTCTGATAGAAATTGTTGGCGGACCAGCCCTTCGAGGCCAGATATTTGTTGAACAGCTCTTTTCCTCCGGCTTTCTGATAGCTGATATCCTTTGCATAGGAAAAGACAAGCCCCTTCAGAAAAGCGATATCGGCCTTGTTGCTGCTGTTGTCCCTGCTGTGGAGATATAGATATCGGGAAATTCCATTCCCCAGCGCCAGCCCCACGGAGTTGCCCACGGTGTTCCAGCTGCTGTAGGAAAGGAGCATGCTGGTCTCGCATTCCCGCATCATCCTGTACTCCAGGCTCCCGTTGTAGACCGACGGCGCGGTGTTGATGAGTATGGTGGGAATTCCCTTTGCGATATTGGAGTTGAGATAGTCGATGGTTTTGTCGATGTATTTCGAATTCAGGATATTCTGAGCCGGCGTGGTCAGCACGACGATTTGAATATCCGCTTCTTTCGGATCCACCAGGCTTACGTTCAGGCTCGCCAAATGCTGTTCCAGGTTTACCTTTACGGTTTCCATATCGTAAATGGAGCCCGCGTGGGATCCCTCTGTCTCGCCGAAATACACGGCTGCGGCCTTTACGTCGTATCCGTAATAGTCGATCATCAGGCTGAGCACCGCCATCATGCCGAGCTCGTCCGTGCCGGAGTAGATCAGCCCTCTGCTGCCCAGCTTATCCTTAAGGTAATTGATTTCATTGCTCTGAATGGTGCTCTGAGAACTGGAATCGTCGATTCCGATAAAATATTTTATATTTTCCCCCATATCCCGACCCAGGAGATGGTCGATGAGATTCAGCTTCCTCTCTCTGGTCTGGAGCATGGCCTGCACTTCGTTTTTGCGGCTTTTCTCCACTTTGATCAGGTTGCCCTTGGCGTCATAGGGATACCCCTCCACGATGTTCTTTACCGTGAGCTTGCTGTAAGTCAATGAGGCCCGTGGGGTGAGGCTGTACTGACGCAGATAATTGTAGGTATCGGAAGTCGCGTTCTGATAACCCACGGTGCAGGTGGCAAGCCGGGCCACCGTATCTGTTATGTAGACGTGATTTGTTTTGGAAAGCTCCACGATGGCGTCGATCAGCTTATCTTCCTCGGTGTAGCTCCTGCTGGTGATGGAACGGGAATTCACAAGGCCCCCCGACAGCACCTGATCCAGGGAAATGACAAAATAGTCGGTCTGCTGGTCCATGGACTTGAGCCACTCTATGATTTTTTTGCCGTCGCCGTAGGGAGTGCCGTTGGAATTCAGCGGCTGTCCGTCAAGTCGAGTCGTGTAAAGATCCGCGTCCGGCATCATGACCTTGAAGCCGGCGGACTCCGCCTCATAAATGACCCGGTCCACGTTTACCGGCCGGTTGTCCAGCGGAACGTAGGCCAGAATCGGCTCCTTCCCCCCGGTGTCGGCCCATACGCCGACGGCGGTGCATGGCACCACAGAAAGTACCATCACAATGCAAAGCAGGATGCTCAATGCTTTTTTCTTCATTTCTTTCTCCCTTTCCCCTTTTGGTTCATCGCTGTTTTCGTTGATTGCCTGCCGCCCTGTTAGCGGTGTGCGGCTAGGGACAGCATATCTTTTTCAATTCTACCATATGAAGAGGGAAAATCACAATAATTATAAGGGATTTATGCCGAATTTGAGTAAAAAAAGGAAAAGAAAGCTGATACCGCTCTAGCGCCGGCGATCTGACAGCTGCCGCATTTTGGCATCCAGCAACTGATAGAAATCCGCAATGTGTTTTCCGTCAACCAATGCATGATGGCAGAGAACTGACACCGGCATCAGAATCGACTCACCGTTTTGATAAAACCTTCCCCATGTGATCCTGGGATTACTGTCGCTTGGCATCGGGACCGGCTGTACAAGCGAAATATAGGAAAGCCAGGGCAGCGATGAAATAAACAGCAAGGACTGTGCTTCTTCGGGGTTTTCCTCAATATCGCCGTGCATTTTGGCCTGTTCCTGCTTTGACGCGGCGTATCCCACAAATTCGTTAAACGGCTTGCTGCAATCCAAGGTGCAGTAGGAATAGGTGCCATCCTCTTTCGCCACCGTATGAGACGTAGGGCAGAACGGGTATTCCGCGATTTTATCGTCACAAATTCTCTGGCGGAATTGCTCGATGCCGTTGGCAGCCTGAGCAACACACCACAAAAAGGAAAGGAAAAAGGGATGGCCGTTCACCTTTATCCATTCATGGAATTCGGTAATATCCACGTTGCATGTAATTCCGACATATGGATATGCCATGGATTTGAAATATTCAAAATGCTGTAACCGACCGTAGTTTTTCAGGTCTAAATAAACAGGTCCCTTGTTCATCCTCTTCCTCCTTGTAACTTTTATTTTGGCGGCTCAATATCGCCCCTCAGCCTGGCGGAGCGAAGGTAGAAAGGTATGGCCGCAAGCTGGGCTGAAACGGACACCGTGATCATGGCCGGAAGGCTGGCGTCATACAGCACGCCCAGCAGCCAGCTTCCCAAAAACCAGAAAACTCCGAAAGAGCATTCAAATATGCCGAAGCCTGTGGCCCGGCTGGATTTCGGTACCATGGTCGCCACCGCGGCCTTCAGGATGGATTCCTGGGCGCCCATGCCCACGCCCCAAAGGGCGATGCCGGCAAGAAGAAGGGGAACCGAATCGAAGGCGAATACGAACACGGCAAAGGGCGCGGAGATCACGGTAGACCACACCAGCGCCTTCACCCCTTTCTTATCGTACATGTGCCCGAAAAACAGGGCGGCCGCCGCGTCCACAAGCATCGCTCCCGCATAGAGCAGGGGCAATGTGCCGCTGTTTATGAGAGACGACCCGGCAAGGCCGGGGGCAAGGTCCGTATAAACCCTCGCAACATGCATGATGACGATGGAATAGTCGATGAAGCCAAAGGCGAAGAGACTGATGCCGGTTATATACAGTATAAACTCTTTCTTCATCCTGAAGGGAACGTATACCTTCGGCTCCGGCTCAAAGCGCTCCGGGTTCGGAAATTTATGCTTCGTCGCCAGGAGCAGGATGATGGTGATTGCGCCGGGAATCGCAAGGACGGCAAAGCAGGTGGAGTATATTTGAAACGTGGTCCCCTCCGTTTTAAAAAGCATCACGAGATAGAGCAGCACAGGGCCGAGGAACGCCCCGATCTGATCGAGAGATTCCTGAATTGCAAAGCTCTTTCCCACGCCCTCCTGGGTCGCGGCAAAGGACATGATCGTGTCCTTTGCTGGTTTTTTTATGGCTTTGCCCATGCGCTGAACCACCAGCAGCCCACAGGCCCATATCCATCCGTGCTCTCCTACGAGAGCCAGGGCGGGAACCGCAAGCACGTC